>CP009416.1:197500-497500 GCA_000818095.1 Jeotgalibacillus malaysiensis | reverse complement strand
CCTTTCCGCTTTGCCTCATACATAGCGATATCCGCAGCCTGCAATACTTCATCAAACGATTCCCCATCATCCGGGTAGACTGCGACCCCTACGCTGGATGTGACAAACGTCTTGATCTCACTCAGTATATAATTCTGCTTCAGTTCCCGCACCATATATGCTGCACGCTGCTGCAGATGCTCAGGGTCCGGACTGTGAACAAGCAGCAGGAATTCATCCCCGCCCATCCTTGCGATGACTTCGTTTTCATGATCAACAAATTCAGTTAGACGGTTCGCTACTTTTCTTAACAGCGTGTCGCCCATTTTATGACCGAGGGAGTCATTGATCCTTTTGAATCCATCCAGGTCAAAAAACATAAAGGCAATATGAGTTTCCTTACGATCTGTTAATCTGTGAAATGCTTCAATTACGCCATAGCGATTCAGCAGTCCAGTTAACTGATCATGAAGCGCCATGTCAGTGATTTCTCTGTGAGACTCTTCAGCGGAATCAAGCATGCCGTTGATCGACTTGCCAAGATGATGGATTTCATCACCGTTATGCAGCTTCCACTTCACTCTGGAACTGATCTCTCTCGTCTGTCGTATCTGGTTTAATTGCTTTGACAGACTTGTTACTCTTGAAATCATCAGTCTGTCGAGCATGAAGTACAACACAATTGCAATAACCGCTAATAGTACGAGTAGATATAAAACGAAATTTGTAATGACGTCTCTTTTAGACAAATAATAGCTGCGGGGCTTATCGATTGTTAAAATCAAATGACTGTCTCCATTGGTACTCTGAATCGTCAGCTGACCCTCCATCCGCTCTTCACTGACCGTTCTGACAAACCTGTTTCCCTCAACTCCCGCTCCGGTATTTGCAGTCAGATCAAGAGACAGGTCATACCCAAGCCGCTTAATATAGTTCCCACTGATATCCCGCACCAGAATAACCTTTCCTGCAGCATCACCAATCCCTGATGTGGGTAGGATCCGCTGAACAGATGCAATAAAAAATGAATCTTCAGCACCGATCAGATAATTATTTAATGAGGGGGTCAGACGATTTAACTGTTCACTAAGCTGGTCTGCTTCTTCACTCAAACCGTAACTTCGGTCTAGCAGCACCTCGTCCTCCTCGCTGACAATGATCATGCGCCAGATCCGGTTGTTCATGAATGTATTTTCATCTACATTTGACGCCACAAAATCCTGTCTTTCTCCAGTGGCAAACTCGTACATATCATCCCATTGCGCCCAGTCCTGATTCAGACGGGTGAGGAGGTCCTGCTCCAGCCGGATCGCATTCTCAATCCGCTCCATATCCTTATACATGCTTTCTTCATCCATAGCCAATGCGTCTGACAACAACATCGGTCGAATCAATGTGGTCAGCAGAATTAAAAATAAAAACATACTGCCTATAATCACAACTAATGTCTGTGTTTGAAGCTTCATCCTCCCACCCCCAATCCTACGAGCTAAAAATAGTACTTTGTATTTATTTTACGTGATGTGAATATTTAGTCAATAACAAATAACTGTAAAAAAACCTGATACAAAGATGTACCAGGCTTTAACATTCTTATATTCTTCAAATCGTCCAGCGGTCATTAATGATTGCAATCAGTTTCCATTCACCACTGCTGTTTTTCTCAAAGACAAGATTCAGACTTTGCCAGTCCATATAGTCAAATTCTTCAGTACCTTCAAAGTAATATTCTACTACTCTTCCTGCAGGGTACTTTTGTTTGATCAGCTCCTGTGTTGAAAAATGTTTTGAGCGGTCATACCGGTATTTTTCTTCATATGTTGCATCCATCAGCCACTCATCGTAATAGGCTGCCGGTGTCAGTTCAATTGGAAACCCTGATCCATCCTGGTCACCCCAGTCGTATACGGTCGGGTCATCCATAAAACCATCGAGCTCTGCTGAAGTGAATTGCACACCTCCGTGGTCAATGCAATTTCCTGCATAAGGACAGAACGTAAGCGAACCTTCTCCCATATAAGCAGGAAGCTCTCCAAACTCTTCGTTTTGAAGATGTACAAGAATTTCATTCGCAGTATCCAGTAGCGCTTCATATTGTGGAACAAATGTCGGTTCAAGCGCGCGGGCAAGAAAAGCAGCAAATTGACCGCGGGTAATATTCTGATAAGGCTTGAAAGTGCCGTCCGGATAACCTGTTGTCACACCATGCTCTTTCATCTTGGCAATTGCTCTGGCCATCTCACCATCCCCTGAAACGTCACTGAATCCCGAGTCCGGGGCATCCGGCCATTGAAATACACGTGCAAAAATCAATGCCGCCTGTCCCCTTGTCAGCTGATTGTGCGGTCTGAACGTTCCATCACCGTAGCCATTAATATAGCCAAGTTCATGCGCTGACGTCACATACCCTGAATAATAAGCATCTGCCGGCACGTCGCTAAATGGTGTTTCCCGCTGTTCCTTGTAAAGATAAATCCCTTCCCCAATCATTTTCATCGCCTGTGACCGGGTGACGTTGTTCGCAGATCTGAACGTCCCATCAGGATAGCCGTCGATGATCACCTGTTCGTGAAGGTAGATAATTTCCCATACAAACGGGTGATCCATCGGCACATCATCAAATGACACAACCCCCTTTGCCTAGTTAGGAAAAAGTAAAAATAACAGAATGGAAGCCGCTGCTAAAATCCCGAACTTTTTCATGGGAAATACGCCTCCTTTTGCTAATAATTATACCATTTTCAGCACATTAAAATTTGAATTTTCAAAAATTTTATCGCATGAAAAAAGATGAGACAATTGTGTCCCATCTCTTCTTTAAAACGTTTCGCTGCGCTTCAGGCGGACGCTTTCCGGACGGTTGTTGCTGAGCCTCCTCGCCTTCGGCTGTGGGGTCTCAGCTTCCAACTAATCGTCCCGGAGTCGCCGCCTTACGCTCCGCTAAACTTAGTGTTTATTAAAATCAGGTTTTGGCATGATTTTAAAGCACAACTTCCGTTTCATTCGTCAGTCGTTTACGTGTATTTGTAACCGGCGTGATGAATAGCTGGATCAGTGTTCCGATACCAAATGCCACAATCACTGTACCTAGTCCGATTGGTCCGCCAAATAAAAATGCGATGACCAGTACGCTGACTTCCATAATCGTTTTTGAGAATGCCAGGCTTTTGCCTGTACGCATTTTAATCGCCATCATCAGGCTGTCAATCGGATTTCTCGCGAAGTTCGCCTGAAGATAGAATGTGATACCAAGCGCGATAATCAACACACCCGCAACCAGCATCATTGCTCTGACTGGCATTGTCAGTGCGTCAACTCCGGCAAATGCAACGAGCAGCCAGAAGTCCATAAATACCCCGATCAGAAAAATCGTAATAATCGCCAGAAAGTCTGGCGTTTTCTTCATCAAATATCCATTTAACAGAATCAAAATGATTCCAAGTATAAACACCCAGGTCCCAACCGTAAAACCGATTGTTTCTGATAATCCAACATACAATGCATCCCATGGTCCAACGCCAAGATCCGCAACGATCATCATGCTGATTCCAAATGACAGCAGCAGTAATCCAAGCAGATAAAACATTCCTATTACAAAACCTTTTTTCAAGATTGCACCTCTTCTTTTTAAGATCTACCAGAATATCTTAACACGGAGAAGAGGTCCGTACCACTAAAAGATTTTCTCTTATATTATTCCTCGTGTAGATAAGTAATCTTCCACATATTCTCCTGTTTTTGAAATCTGAATAACTCAATTATTTGATGACCATCATTTACCATTCCTATATATATCTGATCTTCACTTAGTGTTACCTCAATTACCGAAGCTTCTTCAGGTAATCCATTCCCCGTAGGTGATATCTTTTCTCCTACTAATTGATATGTTTCATGCAATGCCTCAGTCGCAAAGAAAATCTCCTGATTGTAATAACCTATTACATCCAATATAGTTACGATTTCTGAAGGGGTAAGCTCATGCGGCAATATTTCGTTATTTATTATTTTGTCTGCTATCTCCAAAGAATTTGTAACACCATCAAAAAGTGGTTTCTCCTCAATAGACCTTTCATCAAACTGCAAGTACGGAGGTCCAATAGGCACTTCCAAAAGCGCTTCTGAATTATGCTTTCCAGTTTCACGATCAAAATTAATATATATCCCACTAAATCGGAGCTCTATATTTTCATCCGACGTACCTTCAAATTCAAAATAATTTTCATAGAAATTCAATCTTCTCTGCATCCTCAGCTGACTTTCATCTAAATCAATTGGAAATATTTCATTTTCATTTGAATTAGGCACAAAAACCGGCCAGGATGCATCCTCGGAATATGGTTGAATAACTCCTGTCATATCAATGGTTTTGTCAAATTTCACATAAGAGTATCCATCATTTTCTTCAGAAGAATATATATCTGTAACAGTCCATCCATTCAATTCATCACCAACTTCAAAATCTCTCATATCAATATCCTGTTCTTCAACCGGCTTAACGTTTTCCTCTATGCTCTCTTCATTTTTATCAATTTCCTCCGGCTGATCCACCGGCGCCTGCTCTTCCACACCTGTGATCTGCACGATTAAAAAGATCGCTGCAGCCGCTGCAACCGCAGAGAGGCTGTAAGGTAGCCATTTTACGGTCCGTTTTTTCTCACCGTGTTTAATTTTATCCCATACTGCATTCCTGTCTTCACTTGTAAATTCTGATTGATCAGGCCAGTTCAGTCGATCCGGAAACTTATTTTTACTCATGACCAGTTCCCCTCCTCTCCTGGTATACGTAGGACTTTCTCAACTTTTCACTGCCACGTCTGATCCTTGTTTTAACTGTTGAAACCGGCAGACTGCAAATATCCGAGATTTCCTGATAGGACAGTTCGTGTTCAAAGTGAAGGAGTAAGAGTTCACGATATTTCACTGGCATCTCCATCATCATGGATAAAAGGTGCTGCTTCTCTTCCTTCAGTACGGCTTCCTCTTCAAGTGACAATCGGTTTGCTTTTTCATTTTCAAATGAGTGTTCAAATAAACTCACTTTCCTGTGATTCCAGCTTTTCAGGTGATCCTTTGCTTTATTTGCTGCAATTTTAAATATCCATGTTTTCATAGATGATCTTCCTTCGAATGTTTCCCATTTCTCATAGACGGTGACAAATACATCCTGGGAAAGGTCACCTGCTGTCTCCCAATTCTTCACATATGTATAAATAAAGCGCTTGACTGCTGTGCCGTATTCGTTCATCACGGCTTCTAAGCCATCGCGTTTTCTGACAGAAGAATGATCCATTTACTCACTTCCTCTTTTAAATTGTTTACTCTTATAATCTTGGCTGTTAATTTCCGTTTCAGGGGGACGCTTTCCGCGGCCGGGCGGTGAGCCCCTCCGGCTTCGCCGTATGGTCTCACCTGTACCTTTCCGCCGCAGGAGTCGCCCCCTTTCACTCCAATTAACAGCTGTGTAGATAGAATAAAAGACTTCGATAATAATAAATTGTTACCAGTTAGACGATCGTTATTTTAACACTGATTCATTTATTTTACAGATCTTATTTGTTTGAAAATTCCCAAAACGATCTTGACGGATGTTTTTGTAAACGTTTACAATAATCAGAGTAAGAACGTGCGCTGAGCGAGCGTTCAATCGCCGAACACAACAGAGAATATTGAACGGGGGAATGGGTATGAATGCTGAAAATTTAATCGCACCGGAGCAGTACAACATCGCAAAAGAACTGGATCAGTTCGCATCAGATGATCAGAGAATTGCGATCAAATGGCTTGATGACAAACAGAACAGACGCGATGTGTCCTACAAGGAACTCGTAGAACGTACGAATCAGTTTGCACTTGCGCTGAAAAGCAAAGGGATTGCTAAAGGGGATAAAGTACTGATCATTTTACCGCGTATTCCTGAAGCTTATATGAGCTATCTTGCGTGTCTGAAAGCCGGCATCATTGCGATTCCGTGCTCTGAGATGCTGCGTAAAAAGGACCTTACTTACCGCATGAAGCATTCAGATGCAAAAGGGGTTATTGCGTTTCATGAGACGACTTCAGAGGTAAATGCAATTGATGAAGATCTGCAGGCACTACATAATAAATTCATCGTTGGTGGCACTGAAAGCGGCTGGGAGTCGCTTGAATCACTTGCCGGTGAAATGGCAACTGACTATGACGGCGAGCCGACTTCACGCCATGATACAGCGTTTCTTCCTTATACATCAGGCACAACGGGTAATCCGAAAGGGGTTATTCATACACATGCATGGGGTTATGCGCACGTGCGTACCGCTGCAAAAGAATGGCTTGGCGTACAGGAAGGCGACCTTGTCTGGGCGACTGCAGCACCTGGCTGGCAAAAGTGGATCTGGAGTCCATTCTTATCAACAATTACACTAGGCGCAACAGCATTCGTTTATCACGGAGGCTTTAAAGCTGAAACATATATGGAATACCTTGAAAAAGAAAAGATTAATGTGCTTTGCTGTACACCGACTGAGTATCGTCTGATGGCAAAGCTTGAAAATTTAAGCTCATATAACCTGCCTGAGCTGCGCAGCGCAGTATCAGCTGGTGAACCGCTGAACCGTCCTGTGATTGAAGCGTTTAAAAATGCTTTTAACGTGATTGTACGTGATGGTTACGGCCAGACAGAAAACACACTGCTTGTCGGCACGCTTCAGGGGATGGAAGTAAAGCCCGGCTCAATGGGTAAACCGACACCGGGCAACAATGTTGAAATCATTGATGAACACGGCCAGCCGACGAAGACTGGTGAAGTTGGAGATATCGCGGTTCATAAAGACTGCCCTGCCCTATTTACTGAATACTATAACGATCATGAGCGTACGCAGGCCGCTTATAGAGGCGACTGGTATTTAACAGGCGATCAGGCGTCACGCGATGAGGATGGCTACTTTTGGTTTGAAGGCCGCAGTGATGATATCATCATCAGCTCAGGCTATACGATCGGACCATTTGAAGTGGAGGATGCATTGCTGAAGCATCCTGCCGTACGTGAATGTGCAGTCGTTGCAGCGCCGGATGAGATCCGCGGCAGCATTGTAAAAGCGTATGTTGTCCTGAGAGATGACAATGCGACTGGTGATGAGGCACTTGTCAAAGAGCTTCAAAATCATACGAAAGAAATGACAGCGCCATATAAATATCCGAGACAAATCGAGTTCATTACTGAGCTGCCTAAAACAACTTCAGGTAAGATTCGCCGGATTGAATTGAGACAGAAGGAACAGCAGCAGTCATAAGAAAAAGCGCGAGACTAGATGGTGTCTCGCGCTTTTTTACTCGTTTCGCTGCGCTTCAGGCGTACGCTTTCCGGACGGAGCTTACTGAGCCTCATCACCTTCGGTTGCGGGGTCTCAGCTTCGCTCTATTCGTCCCGGAGTCGCCGCCTTACGCTTCGCTACACTAAGTTATCAATCGTAAATTTTGTTACTTACAAATGGTAGTCTTGTTATCCAGTTTTCTTAATGTCCATCGTGTTCTTCTTCATCTTCATGGCTATCACCATGAGAAGCTGCTTCATCGTGCTCCTCATCGCCACCCATATGGCTGCTCTCCTGATTCTCAACGTTCTCTTCAGCCGCTGCAATCTGTTCGTCAGTCGGCTCGCCTACATGGAACTGTGTTTTTGGCATGACGTGCATATCACGTGCCGTTGTGTGTGCCTGAACGGTATAGACACTTTCTTCAAACGTATAAGCAACTTCATAGACACCGTTTTCAGTGTGAGTGCCTTCTACTCGCTCACTCTCTGTTCCGGCAGCGTCATCCCAGATCTCAAACAGTACTTCATTTGCATCTTCAACCACTTCCCCGCCCTGCGTTACTTCAGCCTGCAGAACGGTTTCTTCTCCAGGTACCGCATCTTCAGGCACTGAGATCTCAACCTCAACCATTTGCGGCAGTTCATCTGAGGACGTCTGCTCCTCTTCCTGAGAACACGCAGCAAGCATCATGACTGCTGCTAATCCGATCATCCATTTTTTCATATTAGTTTCTCCTTTATATCAACAATAACTTTAGTATAAACACCTTATGTGAAATGAAGGTGAAGTCGTTCTAACCTTCACATTTTATTCACAGCCTTACTGTAATGCCTCAACATCATCTATAATTTTATCGACGACGCCTTCTTCGGTAAAGTTGTACTCGCTGAAGATTCTGCCTTCCTGATCCATAACATAAAAAGTCACACCATGAAGTACCTGGTCAGCGTCTTCAGGCTTATTCACAAGCGACTGGAACTCTTCACGCGCAAATGTTTCAATCTCTTCCTGCCCGTACCCAGTTAACATATGCCAGTTGCTGTCGTCCTCTGTGAACTGAGCTAAAAACTCAGACAGCTTTTCAGGTGTATCGACTTCAGGATCCACACTGAATGACACAATCTCAGCATCAAGCCCCTGCTCCTTCAGTGTAGACTGAATATCAGCCATTTTATATGTCATCGGCGGACAGACCGTATCACAATTGGTGAAGATAAAGTCTGCGATCCATACCTTCCCCTCAAGTTCACTGCTGCTGAATTCCTCACCGTGTTGATCTGTATAAGTAAATCCGCTCACAGGCGGTCCATCCGGCTCACTGCCGCATGCTGCAAGCAATAAAGTCACTGCGATTAATATCATCAATTTTTTCATTCTGTATAGCCTTCTTTCGGTATTATAATATCCACTTTAAATGCATGTGTATTCAGATCGATCTCAAACTCCCCGTCCATCAGTCTCACAAGCTCTTTTACAATGGCCAGCCCAAGCCCTGTCCCGCCAGTCTGACGGTTCCGGTCCCGGTTCGCTCTGTAAAAACGTTCGCCGATCCGCTCTTTTTCTTTAGCAGAAAGGGTTGAGTCATTTATGACTGAGAGTTTCATGGTGTGATTTTCTTCTATTAACTTAAGCGTAATCTTTGAATTTGCCGGCGCATACTTCACTGCGTTTTCAATCAGATTATAAAAAATCTGTTGCAGTCTTTTCGCATCCTGAATCATCACAAGCTCTTCATCCGCTTCTATTTTAAATGCGAGCGACCTTTCTTTTGCCGGTAGTGAAAAAACCTGAACTGTCTCATAAAGGAGATCTGCTGCTGCAATTGGCTGCCGGTCAAACTCAGCATACCCTTCCTGAAGCCTGTTGAGTTCCACCAGATCAGACAGTAGTGAATTCATCCGCTGCACTTCACTTTCAATCGTTGTAAGGATGATCTCTTTATCCTGATCAGATTTTTTCAGCCGCTCTGTATACCCTTGAATATAAGTAAGCGGCGTTCTGACTTCATGCATAATATCAGCAAGAAACTCCTTCTGACGCTCCTCCTGATGCTGCAATGCCTCACTCATCTGATTGAGCGCAGCTGATACCTGTCCAATCTCATCCATCTGCTTCACTTCAAGTCGTTGATCATACTCACCCGCTGACACTTTTTTCGAAAAAGATTCAATTGACGCAAGCGGTCTGAAAAGCGACTGGCGGATTCTGCCGACAAGCAGGCTCAGTACGATAAAAAATAAGATCCCAACGCTAATTAATAATGGAATACTGCTGCCAAACACCTGTGTAAGTCCTTCAAGCGGCACAAAAATATAAACGTATCCTGCGGTTGAAACACCGTCTGTAATCGGATATACACCACCAATGACCTGGCGCCCGTAATGATCCACGTATCCTTCCTTCATCATCGACTGCCCCGCAAGCAGTGAATCTCGGTCGGCATTCTCCACAAGCATTTCACCATCTATCTCATACGGAAACAGACGATTCAGCTCATCCAGATCATCTGCCACAACCACTTCATATTCTGATACCACGTTGTACCAGTGGATCTTCTCAATAATTTCTTCAGTCAACTGACCGGAATGATAGTGAGCGGCGGTGCGCTGACCCTGTGACTCAACCGATTCTCTAACCGTTGATAGATACAGGTCACGATAGGTAAAATGCAGAAAAATGAAGGCTGCCAGCAATGTAATCCCAATACTTCCGATCAACAACAGTAGAATCTTTCTGCTAAATGTCACTTTGGCGCCTCCAGCCGGTATCCGACTCCACGGACCGTCTTAATCCGCTCGCTTTCTTCAGGCAGCTTCATCCTAAGTGTTTTCATGTGAGTATCCACCGTCCGCTCAGATCCCGGATAATCAGGTCCCCAGATCAGCTCCATCATTCTTGATCGGGTCACTGTGTGGTTTTCATGTTTGATTAAAAGCTCGAGCAGGCGGAACTCTTTTCGGGTCAGTGTGACAAGTCTGCCGGCGCTTTTTGCTTCCATATAATCAAGATCAAGAATCAGTCCGCCTGAAGTGATCGTTTGCGAGGACTGTTTTCCGCCGGCGCGTCTGATGACTGTTTCAATCCTGGCGATCAGCTCACCTGAGTGAAACGGCTTCACCATATAATCATCCGCTCCAAGCCTGAGTCCCTTTACCTTATCAAGCTCCTCACCTCTGGCAGATAAAAAAATAAATGGAATGTCAGATCGCTTTCTTATTTCCTCAAGCAGCTCAAAGCCATCCATAAAAGGCATCATAATATCCACAACCATCACATCCGGCTGCTCACGCCTAAAAAGCTGCAACGCTTCTACCCCGTTTGCCGCCTGGACAACTTCATAATGTTCTTCTATTAAAAAAGAAGCGATCAGCTCTCTCATCGGCTGTTCATCTTCAACGATTAACACTTTATAGCCGGACATCTGTTGATTCACCTGCTCTAATTAAAATGATAACGCTATTGTATCAGTTTTGTGTGAAGTTTGAGTGAAGTTGGGGTTTTTGGTGGGGGCTGACTGCAACGTTCGTAGAATAACATTCATGGTTCGGAGAAAAGTGCCCTTTGTTCTTAGAAATAGGTGTAAGGTTCTTAGAAAAGTAGATCGTGTTCTTAGAAAAAACATCTTCGTTCGTAGAATAGTGTAATTTGACCTATACTCACGCCATGTCACGTGGCCCTTCCAAACAAACAAAAACCCCCACACAAAGCCAGAAATCCTGACTCCGCGCAGCGGTCTTCACTATACTTACTTTATTCTATTCTACCAGCTGAATAAACTGCTTCGTCCGTTCATTAGTCGGATTCTCAAAAAACGTCTTCGGATCAGCTGACTCGATGATCACACCTTGATCGAGCATGATGATGCGGTCTGCCACTTCACGCGCAAAACGCATTTCGTGCGTTACGACAACCATGGTCATCCCTTCTTCAGCAAGGTTTTTCATAACCTGAAGTACTTCAGTAACAAGCTCAGGGTCTAGTGCTGACGTTGGTTCATCAAACAGCATGACTTTTGGTTCCATCGCAAGTGAGCGCGCTATTGCCACACGCTGTTTTTGACCGCCTGAGAGTTTGTTAGGATAGACATCGGCTTTGTCTGCCAGGCCAACCTTATCCAGCAGCTCTTTTGCATGCTTTACTGCCGCATCCTTTTTCTTTTTCTTCACCTGCATAGGGGCTTCGATGATATTCTCTAGCACTGTTTTGTGCGGAAAAAGGTTAAAGTGCTGGAACACCATACCTACTTCTGCACGTACTTTAGACAGGTTATCTTTTTTATGATTAATCGTGGTGCCGTCAATCGTAATTTCACCGTCATTGATCATTTCAAGAAAGTTGAAACAGCGCAGCAGCGTACTTTTACCGGATCCACTGACGCCGACCAGTACCACTACTTCTGATGGCTGGACTTCGAGATCAATGCCTTTTAATACTTCGAGGTCACCAAATGATTTATGAATATTTTTCGCTTTAATCATATGCGACCCTCCTTAATCTTTATCAAAATCGAGTTTATTTTCATACCATCTGAGCAGGTATGTGAAGATCATTACGAGGACTAAGTAATACAGTCCGACGATTAGATATGTTTCAAATGGCTGGAAGGATTGTGCGGCTTCTCTGTTTGCAAGGGAGAATAGCTCGGCTACCCCAATGACATAGACAAGAGAAGAGTCCTTCAGCGCAATGATAAACTGGTTGCCAAGTGGCGGAATTGAGCGGCGCAGGGCCTGCGGGAAGACGATTCTTTTCATCGTCTGGGACTTCGTCATACCAAGCGAAAAGCTGGCTTCAGTCTGCCCCTTATCCACACCCTGTATTGCGCCACGGAAAATTTCCGCGATATAGGCACCATTGTGCACACCAAGTGCGATCGCCCCTGCCCAGAAGTTGGACAGTGTAATAATTTCAGTGATTCCAAAATATAAAAACATAATCTGTACGATCAGCGGCGTTCCGCGGATGACCGTAATATAGAAGTTCGCAATCATTTGAAGCGGTTTTGCTTTCGACAATTTCAGAAGCGCAAAGAATAACCCTAACAGACAGCCGAGGATAACCCCGACTGCTGTTAATTGCAGGGTGATGACAGTGGCGTCCAAAAAGCCGGAAAGCGTTCTTGTAAATACATCATACAATGTCACCAATATCTCTGGCATACTAACACCTTCCTACTCTCATGGACTTATTCTAAGATTTCAATGCCTTCTGTTTCTGTTTCAAGCAGGTTACGTCCGAACAGATCATTTGAGATCTCATCATACGTACCATCTTCAATGATTTCAGCTAATGCTTCATTGATCGCTTCAAGCAGTGCTTCATCATCTTTATTAACAGCAATTGCTGCTTTTTCAATCCATAGCGGGTCACCGACTTCTTTAATCTCAAGTCCCTGCGCCTGCGCTTCATAGCCAACTACGTCAGCAGTAATAACGGCATCAAGTCGCCCTTCAATCGTCAGGTCATTCAGCGCTACAACGTCACTGTTGTAATACTGGATATTGCCTTCATCTGTGTATTCCTGTGCAGCTTCGTCATACGTACTCTGTGCTACTACACCGATTGTCTTACCTTCAAGGTCTTCTGGCGACGTGATGTCATTATTATTTTCATTTACAAAGATCATCCCGCCTGAGTAATAGTAAGGATCTGAGAAATTCACCTGTTCTGCACGCTCATTTGTAATCGCCATACTTCCAATGATTGCGTCAAAACGGTTACTCGTCAGCCCCTGGAGAATCGTTTCCCACGGTGTTGTAATCGGATTTGGTTCAAGACCCATTTTCTCAGCAATTGCATAACCAATTTCAACGTCAAAGCCTTTCAGCTCTCCGCCTTCTTCATAGTTAAACGGCTTGTAAAGACCACTGGATGCCCACGTCAACTGGCCTTCTTCAAGCAGGTTGAATTCACTGCCTGCTTCAGATGATCCACCTTCCGCGTTACCTGAATCTTCAGCTGAATCATCGCCTCCACATGCTGCTAACACCATTGCTGCTGATAATGACAAACCAAACAATACCTTCTTTTTCATAAGTAATGCTCCCCTTTTTTGTGTTTTATTTTTAAAGGTTAAAAACCTTTAGTCACGGTAAAAAATTTCTTTTTCCTCGTACATTTTTTCAACACGTTCTAAGTTCGCACTGACTTTCTCATGCTCTTTTACTGATACAAATCTCATAATGGAGGTTAACAATGCCACTACTGCTGTGAATGAATCTATCTTCAAGTTCGCATTCATCGCTGCTTCGAGTAAAATATCTGAATGAGCTGCAACCGGGGAATCCTTTGAATCAGTAATTGAAATCACTGTAGCACCCTGGGATTTTGCCGTTTTGACGGTCTCAAGAATATTTTTGGTATAGCGGGGAAACGCGAGGACAATAACGACATTTGACTCGTCCATTTTCGACAGCTGCTGGTAATACTGCACATCACCCTGCATGAGCATCTCCGTGTTATCAAGCACCATACTCATCCACTGTGTAAATAAATGGCCAAGTCCGTAGCTGAACAGATTACTAGTTACATAGACTTTTTTCGCATGACTGATGATATCAACGACTCTCAGCAGATCTTCTTCTTTTAATGACTGCTTGAGCTTTTCGATATTGGCAATATCCGCGTCAAGCAGACTATGCAAAAATGCCTGATCTTCGCTTTTGTCTTCTGCATGCTCGCGCTGATCGGCATAAAACCTCGCTTCAGCAAGTTTTCGCTGAATCTGCTGCTGTGCTTCAGGGTAGCCTTTGTAACCAATCTTCTGTGTCAAACGAATGACAGTAGATTCACTTACATCGACCATTTTCCCTACCTCAAGTGCAGATGAAAAAGCAATGACGCTCGGGTTGTCGAAAAATAATCGTGCAACCTTCTTTTGTCCCGCGCTGAGTTTCGTATAAGAATTTTCTAATTTTTGCAGTATATCCTGCATTTCATAGCCTCCAAAAAATGATTTGCAACAATAAACTAGTTACATTGTATCTTCTTGCAGGAATTCCTGCAAGTGTATTGGGGGAATTTTCTGAATTTATCGGTTGAATGACTAGCCCGAGTCGAGGTTCGTAGATCAATGTGTGATGTTCGGAGAAAAATGTGTCCGTTTCGGAGAATAGCATGTCATGTTCGTAGAAAAATAGCGAAGTTCAAAGAAAAACTGTGATAGTTCTTAGAAAAGTGTAATTTGACCTATCCCACAACCACGTTTAACACACAACAAAACCCCGCCTGCACTACACAGACGGGGTCTCACTCAAACTATTTTACAATCCCACGCGTTCCTCACTCCAGCCCCATAACTCCTCAGCCAGCCATTCATTGGACGCGTCCTCTGACACATCAATCTCTTTCATCTGATAAAAGTATTTGCCACTCACATCTGAAAGTTCCGGTGCAGTAGCCAGATATACTGCTGTCGCAGCACCTTCTTCAGCTGTCTGGAAAAACGGCTTCAATACTTTATGAACACCTTTCCCGAACTCCGTTTTCCGATCGATCCCAATATTCGTTGATACCGCACCCGGATGCACCGCATTGGACGTGACAGCAGTGCCTTCCAGTCGCTTTGCCAGTGCTTTTGTAAACAGAACATTCGCAAGCTTTGATCGGCCGTAAGCTTTTGCGACGTTATAGCCTTTTTCAAAATGAGGGTCATCAAAATCCATTTTACCCCATTTATGCGCGCCGGAGCTGATCGTTACAACCCTGCCCTGCTCCGCGGCCTTTAGTTCGTCCAGTAACAGGTTTGTCAGCAGGAAATGACCAAGGTGGTTAACACCCAGGTGCGATTCAAAGCCGTCGTCTGTCAGTCTGCGTTTTAAAGAAACGACCCCTGCGTTATTGACAAGCACATCCAGTTTCGAAAATTTCTTTTTGAACTCTTCTGCAAAACTTCTGATACTTCCGAGATTGCCAAGATCACATTGCATTAATGTCAGTTCCTCTGATCGTGTTTGCTCTTTCGCCGAGATCCAGGCCACTTTTCCGCGGCGCGTGTTGCGGCACATCATGATGACGTGATATCCCTGCTTTACAAGTTCAATCGTTGTTGTGAGTCCCATGCCTGAGTTGGCGCCTGTGACTAATGCTGTTTTCATATGTAGACACTCCTTTAGCGTTGAAAGTTTTGTTCAGTATAACAGAGATCTCAGGTGGAATCTTTTTTGAACCCACGATAAAACTCCCCTGCACTGCAGAGGAGCTGACTGATTTATTCAATACCTGACTGAATTTCGTTTACCATTTCCTGAACGGATACTAATCCGCCGCCTGACAGGTACCAGTAGTCCGGGTCAAGGTAGATGATGTTGCCATTTTCGTAGGCTTGTGTGCCTTCAATGAATTCATTTTCAACGACCTGCTTTGCTGAAGATTCACCGTCAACTGCTGCGCCGCGGTCGACAACAAAGATATACTGCGGATCCTCTTCGACAATATATTCATAGGAAATACTTTGTCCGTGCGTGGATACTTCGATTGTTTCGTCTGCAGGGGTAAAACCGAATACGTCATGAATGATGCCAAAGCGTGAGCCTGCACCGTATGCACTGATTTTCCCGTCATTTGCAAGTGTCACTAACGCTTCAAGATCCTGAGAAGTGACCTGCTCATTTAGTTCATCAATGGATACGTTAATCTCATCCAGCTTTTCAGCAGCAGCTTCTTCTTTTTCAAAAAGCGCTGCCAGTGTATTGACGTTTTCTTCGAATGATTCCATGTAGTTTTCAGTGTCTACACCCATATAAATGGTTGGGGCGATCGCTTCGAATTCTTCATAGAGATCTGCCTGACGACCTGAGATGATAATCAGGTCTGGATCCATTGCATTGATCGCTTCAAAGTCAGGTTCTTTCAGTCCGCCTGCGTTTTCATAGTCTTCTCCCTCATATTTCGAAAGGTAAGATGGAATGTTGGTCTGAGGGACACCTGCCACTTCAACACCAAGTGCATCCAGTGTATCGAGCGTGCCGAAGTCGAATACTACGACTGATTCCGGACTTTTTTCAACCGTTGTGTCACCTAACAGATGTGAGATGGTCATTTCCTCTTTTTCAGCGGCTGATCCGGTTGTTGTTTCTGCATTTTCTTCTGATCCGCATGCACCTAATACAAGGGCACCAGCGATGACTGGAAATAGTAGTTTTTTCATATGTGATCCGTCCTTTTAAGCGTAATACACGCAGATTTTATTTTCATTTACATCTTCAATATTAATATCCATATCGTATATTTCTTTCAGTACGCACGGTTTGATGATGTCATTGACGGTGCCTTCTCTCACGACGCGGCCATTTTTCATCGCAATGATATTGTCTGAATAGCAGGAGGCAAAATTGATGTCGTGAATCACGATGACTACCGTTTTACCAAGCTCATCAACAAGTCGGCGCAGCACCTTCATCATTTGAACCGCATGCTTCATATCAAGGTTGTTGAGTGGTTCGTCAAGCAGGATATATTCTGTATCCTGTGCGATGACCATTGCGAGAAACGCACGCTGCTTTTGTCCGCCACTCAGTTCATCTAAGTAAGAATGCTGCATGTCTTCAAGCTGCATATATGCAATTGCTTCGTCCACAAAGCGTTTATCTTCAGCTGTCAGCTTGCCCTGTGAGTAGGGAAATCGTCCAAATGAGACAAGCTCCCTGACGGTTAATTTCAGTGTCATATGGTTGGCCTGTTTTAAGATTGATACCTTTTTTGCAAGCTCACTGCCGCGGCATTTAGCGACGTCGAGCTCATCGATTTTCACTTCGCCGCCGTCAGACGTCATCAACCTGCTGACGATCGATAGCAGTGTACTTTTACCCGCACCGTTTGGACCGATCAGAGAAGTGATTTTTCCTTTTTCGACCTGAATTGAAACGTCCTGTACGACTTTCTTTTTACCGAAAAATTTCACTACGTTACTGGCTGAAACCATTTATGATCGCTCCCTTAATAGTAAGTATAAAAAGTACACACCACCGATGAAGTTCACGATGACGCTGAGTGTTGTGGTAAAGCTGAACACTCTTTCCACAAGCAGCTGGCCGCCGATTACTGCGATAATGCTGATTAAAGCAGATGCAGCCATCAGATAAGCGTGACGATAGGTTTTCATGACTTCATACGTGACATTTGCGACAAGCAGTCCGAGGAATAGAATCGGACCGACCAGCGCCGTTGAGATCGCAACGAATACTGCTGTAACCAAAAACAGTTTTCTGACAACGCGCTCATAATCCACACCCAGATTCAGTGCCTGATCACGCCCGAGTGAAAGTACATCGAGATATTTGAGGTCCTTCCATATCCAGATCACAGTCACTGCTATACAGCCGAGTGCCACCCACACGAGATCAGCACTGACATTGTTAAAGCTTGCAAACATCCGGTCCTGAATCATGAGAAACTCATTTGGATCAATCAGCACCTGCATGAAGGTTGAGATGCTTGAAAAGAACGTTCCAAAAATCAGACCAAGCAGCAAAAGGAAAAACAGATTTGATCCTTCTTTTTTGAACAGGAGCTTATACAGCAGCATGGCAAACACCATCATGAGTAAAACTGATACGACAAAATTGAGATTGCGGTTCATAATCAGCGCACTCCCTGAGCCAACGATGAAAATGAGTGCTGTCTGAAGCAGCATATAAAGTGAATCCATTCCCATAATGCTCGGAGTAAGAATTCTATTGTTAGTCATCGTCTGAAAGATGACCGTGGAAATCCCGATCGTGCTTGCAGTAATGACCATAGCAAGCACCTTCATGCCCCGGCGCGGGAGAATATAATCCCAGTTGCCGCCGGATGCGATCGTCATATAGATCGCAATCATCGTGACAGCCAGAACGGCAAGTATGGTTAAAATCAGCTTATGCTTCACGTGATCGCCTCCTGATCAGCAGCCACGCAAAGATTCCGCTTCCAAGTACGCCAACAGTTAAGTTGATTGGCAGCTCATACGGGTAAATCACAATGCGGCCGAGAATGTCACAGATAAGTACAAATAATGCACCAAGCATCGCTGTGTGCGGCAGGTTCTTTTTCAGGTTATCTCCCTGATAAAGGCTCACGATATTCGGTACAATCAAGCCAAGAAAAGGAATCATGCCAACTGTCAGCAAAACAGATGAAGTAACAAAGGCAACAAGTACAAGTCCTGTATTCACAACGGTTCTGTATTTCAACCCGAGGCTGACTGCAAAGTCCTCACCCATCCCTGCAATCGTGAACTTATTGGCAAATATGTAGGCGGCAATCATGAATGGAATACTTAAAAACATCAGTTCATAACGGCCGGTCACGATCAGCGAAAAGTCGCCCTGCATCCAGGCTGACATATTCTGAATGAGATCCCGCTCATAAGCAAAAAAGGTTGTGATCGAACTGATAATATTCCCGAACATCAAACCGACGAGCGGTACGAAAATGACATCCTTGAACTTAATACGGTCTAAAATTTTCATAAATATAAACGTGCCGAGTAAAGCAAAAAGGAATGCGATACTCATTTTTAACAGTGGTGATGCGCTGGTAAATAGCATGAGCGACACCAGCACACCGAGTCTTGCAGAGTCCATTGTCCCTGCAGTCGTTGGTGATACAAACTTGTTACGTGAGAGCTGCTGCATAATCAGCCCGCACACACTCATCCCCGCTCCCGCAAGCAATATACTCATCAATCGCGGCAGCCGGCTGTTCCATAAGACATGCAGCTGTTCCTCAGACAAATGAAATAAATCCATTGGGGAAAGTGATGACACCCCTACAAATAGAGATCCTGCAGCGAAAAGAACGAGTGCACTGGCCAGATATCGTTTTTTCATAATTGGAACCCGACTTTCCTTAAAGTGAAAATGATAATTATTCTCACTGTATTCTAAAAAAAAGAGAGAGTTTTCTCTCCGTCAAATACTTGTTTAGACAACTAATGCTGTAAAAATTAATACTTGTTCCAACAAGTGTTTGACGCAAAAAAGCTCATGCTAAATTCGATCTGATTTTATCAAGCACTGATAAAATCTTTGAAAGCTCTTTTTCAGAAAGTCCTTCTGATGCCTGGACAATGGTTTTTTGAGCACAGGTTTCCAGTTCCTTTTGATCACGCTTTGCTTCTGCAGTTAATATGATCTTGTTGACCCTGCGATCTGATGGGTGAACCTCTCTTTTCACATATCCCCGCTTGATCAGATTATCGATCAGCCTAGATACACTGGCCTGATCCCGCTCATTTTGCGCTGCAAGATCATTTTGTGTCTGGCCATCGCGTTCATATAAGCGCGTAAGAATCTGCCACTGTTCATATGTAAGGTTAAAACCATGTTCCTTAAAATTACGGTTCAACCGGCTGTTCATCAGTCTTGAAGCATGAAACAGCTTATAGCCCAGGGAATCGTTGAGGAAATATTGTTTTTCATCCATAATATCCATCCTTTTGCCTTCCCACATCTGATAGTAAATGAAAATCGTTCTCAGTGCAAGCAGGTTTTTGAAAATTTTTTTGTAAAAATACAAAACCCGCAGCGAATATGCTGTTTTACAACTTATACCGCTGCGGGAAATCATATTATTCGTTTTTAAAATCACGTGCAATCATTGGTTTTGGCTCTTCTTTTCTAAGCTTACGGTCTTCTAGCTTGGCAGATGCAATTCCGTAAACAATTCCAAAGATTCCTCCGGCCAGCACTTCAAGAGGCTGATGACCAAGCAATTCCTTCAGCTCTTTATCACGTTTTTCAAACTGAAGGCTTGGATAATCGTCAGAAATAATCTCAAAGTGATCTTCGAGGTCGTTTACAAGTCTTGCAATTTCACCCGTATGACGGCGAACACCTTGTGCATCATACATAACAATCGTTCCAAATACGATCGCAAGTGCCGTTTCAATATGTCTGGTTCCTCTATTAGCAGCTACATATGCTGCCAGCGAAGCAACCCCCGCTGAGTGAGAACTTGGCATTCCGCCAGTCTGTACGAGCGGCTTTAATTCCCACTTTCCTGTCACTTTCTTATGTGTCACAATCTTCAGCGCCTGGGCGATCCCGATTGCTGATAATGAAGTCACAACGCCTCTGTTCATCAGCTTCTCCTCCTGTCAATATGTATATTCTGTTAGTAACCATACCCTTATTGAGGAGAAATATTCTATCAGCAGTCAGACTTACCGATTTACGCCGTTAAAAATTTCTGCATAATCCAGCTCAACAATCGGCTCCCCGCTGATGAGACGTTCCCGCAAACTTTTCACAAGCGCCCGCTCACGCTCACTTGCCTTTTCAAGGTCCACTTGCTTATGAAAAACGCCATACAGCGTATAGTCTCTCATTTTCAAAAACATTGGCAGCCTTTCAATCCACTCCTGCTCAATTACGCTTTTTCTCGCGTATCCAGTTAAAAATGCTTTTAGAAATACTTCGCCCTGTCTGGATCGCTCTTCAAGCGGCAGCTCCCTGTTTTTCCACAGCGTCATATAATAAAGCGGGATCGCAATATCACTGATGTAGTGGAAATACATCGTATCATCAAAATCAAACAGGTGAATCTCTCCTTTATGTACAAAGAAATTACCCATATGAATATCAGAGTGGATTAATCCGTATACATTTTTGTGATTAGGCAGCTCCTTGATCTGACCGACCAGCTCACGATTTCCTCCAATGATTTTCCGGTCTTGTTCAGGCAAATACCTTTCAAGTTCAATCAGGTCATCTTCATACCAGTGTGGGCGATTAATTTTTGACGTATCAAAATCCTTTGCCGCTGAATGTAGCTCACCTGTGATCTCCCCCCACTTTTCAAATAGAGGAACGTCAAAGAACGGATCATCCAATTTTACAGATGCACCGGGTGCTTTGTTAAAGAGACAGGCATAAAAGTATGTATCCTCTGCTTCAATTGCTTCCACCAGATTTCCGTTCACTGACTGATTCACCAGTGAAACATTGATACCTCTGCTGTGAAGGTCATTAATCCAAATGAGTTCACTTTCAACCTGTAATTTCGTTCGATGAGATGAATGCGTTAACCTCAGTACATACGGATTCCCGTTTTTGTACACTTCATATACATAGTTCTCAAAGCCGTTCAGGTTTTTAGCCTGATTGGCATCTGCTGAGAAACGTGATGCTGCTTCTGATAATAATTGCTGCGAAAATAAACGTTCAACTGACTGTTCCATAGCGGCCTCCATTTTTAGTCAAAGTGTACAGGATCTCTTTTCAGGCTGCCTCCGTCCCGGGACGGGGAGCAAAAAATAACTTTAAAAGCAGGTCAAATTACACTATTCCACGAACATACCCGAATTACCTTCGAACATGCCCTGCTGAACGCCGAACCTCAACTATTTTTCTCCGAACAAACGTCTCTAATCACCGAACCACCATCCCCCTCCCCAAAAAAGAAACCGCTTCCATTCGCATTTTCATTGTCAAAATGTTATAATAATTTTATTCAAGAGGAGGAAACATGATGATGGATCCTAAAGTGAAATATCTGATGCTCGTACTCCCGACGTTTATTCTTAGTATCGTACTGCTCTACATATTGCCTGAAAGCAGAAGTCTGCTTGCGATGTCACCTGTCATTGCAGCCTGGATTATTTACTTCCTCTGGCAATATGCTGAAAAGCAGTCCGGTGATGATGAAGAAAATACAGTGTGACATATTGGAGGTTTAATTGTGGCCGCTTTATTCACCATCTTAGGTGATGTATTCGCAGCAATTGCAATGAAATTCATGAGTGAAAAAGATCAAGAAAAAAATCCTGAGTCAGAGTGACTCAGGATTTTCTTGCGCTCAAAAACAGATTATTCACTTTCACGCTTTTCACTACCAGCACTGCTGTCAGAAACACAATCAGACTCGCTGTCCAAAATCCATAAGCAGACCCTGCCACATCAGACCATATTACACGGTCATTGATTTCAAAAAATAAAAAGTATACGCCTGTTCCGGCTCCGTCTCTGACTTCAAGTGTTTCCATCAGGTTATAGCCCTGAATAGCCAGGACACCTGACAGAACCGTCAGACCGATCGCGATCATGCCTTTTTGAGCTGCTGTCATTTCTTCCACTCCTAGCGTGTCAGGATTTCTTCAATTGTCCTTTTCGCTTCAGAATCTTTTAAAATGAATGTGCCTTCTTTTTCTGAACTGGTGAACCTTGTGAACTGCCCGCTTTCCTTCCAGAGATAAATGCTTTCATTGCGCTGATCTTCGTATGTAAATGTGATTTTCACATCCGCAAATACAGCCATCTCGGATTGGCGGGCTTTATAATCAGAGCTGTTTAATACTGCTCTGAGATCTTTTTGCTGTTGATCATTCAGCACCATTGATACTTCCTCATATACCTGCAAGTCTTCGTCCCAAAGCTGAACAGTAGCAACACGGCTTTTTTCAAACTGATTAGATGCGAAAATCATACCTGCAAGACCAAAAAACAAGACGAGTGCGATGATGACGGGTTTTCTCATGATGGTGTACTCCTTGAAAATTTTTCTTCAATTAACAGACGTCTGAAATAGGAAAAAGTTGCAGGTCTTTCAAGTTATTTTTAATATTTGGCGGGAAAATAACTGAAAAGGAGATGATCGACATGACAAAGATCAAAGCGTACATATTTGATGCGTATGGCACACTATTTGACGTTCATTCAGTTATGAAGGAGTTAGAAGAACTTTTTCCGGATCACGGAGAGGCAATCAGTCAGACCTGGCGGAAAAAACAGGTTGAGTATTTTTTCCTCAGACAGGTTATGGGGCGCTATAAGCCTTTTGATCAGGTGACGCGCGATTCACTCGTATATGCAGTCAATGAAAGCGGTCAGTCGATCGGGGAGCAGCAGATTGAACACATGCTTGAGCAGTACCGTCAATTAAAGCACTTTGATGAGGTTGAAGAAGTGCTGAAGCAGCTGCAGGGAAAAGAGCTGATCGTCTTTTCAAACGGATCAGACAATATGCTGCATCCACTGATGGAATTTTCAGGCCTTCAATCATTATTTACAGATGCCATTAGTGCTGATGAAATCAAGCAGTATAAACCTTCTCCCGCCGCTTACGTATATGCACTTGAAAAAGCTGGTGTAAAACGCGAAGAAGTTTTATTTATGTCTTCAAACGGATGGGATATTTCAGGGGCTAAGAGCTTTGGCTTTCATACTGCCTGGATTAACCGCAATCACCTTCCTGTTGAAGAATTACAATTGGCACCTGATGCAATATATGATGATTTAAAAGGAATATTAAAATGGTGAAAAAAATCCGCGTGAAGTAACGATTCACGCGGATTTTCCTATACGAGCAGATAGATGATAGCTGCAATCACAACGACTAGAAACATAATCAGATAACCTTTTGCCCCGATACCTGTTCTGCCCGGCTTTTCTGATGGAGATTCGACTGTCGTATCAGTTTCCGGATTCAATTCTTCACGCTGAAGCCGCTCACGCTTTTCTTTCGCTGTTTCGTTTTCCATCCTGTTCACTCTCCAATCGGGATTTCTTCACCCTTACGTATATCCGCATCAAGTGATTGTTCAATGATTCTCATGGCGCTATCATGAGCTTCCTGTGTTTCTGCTGCTGAGCAATCCTCCGGCACACAGATTTCATACTCACGCATATGCGCATCATTTGCTGTAAAAAGAACACAGATATCAGTTGCCACGCCTGCAATGATGACCCGCTCAACCTCAAGCTGCTTTAACAGAATATCGAGCTGTGTACCAAAAAAGCCTGAGTGCTTTGGCTTGATGATAAAATAGTCGTCATCTTCAGGTCTGATTTTTTCCACCACAGGCTTTCCTTTAGCATTCAGACACTCTTCCACTACAGCATCCGTGTTATCCTGCCAGTGATCAAAGTTGTCGTTCACATAAATAACCGGAATATCTTTTTCCTTCACCCGCTTTTTTAATGCAGCCAGACGATCAATCATATTCAGCGTGTGTTTCAGCAGGTCATCCCCACCTTCAAATTCCATATGGTTCATCATATCTATTAGTAATAAAGCAGTTTTCTTCATATTACTTTCACTCCTTATTACCAATATTTCACTTAGGAGCTGATGATAAACACAGAATATAAATCTATTTAAATGCAGCGTGACAATTGAGGATCAGGTCATGCTACACTGTACTTAATAAGGCTGGAAAGGATTTGAAGGAATGAACCCATTGAACATCCTGATTGTACTTATCACATTCATGCATTTTTCTTTTCTGATCAATCTTTCTGTATTTGATGGTGCATATGATGGGATCGTCATGACGATCAATACCATTTTATTTTTAGGTGCCATGATTACGTTTGCGACTGTCAAAAATCAGGAACGAAAAAAGCAGCCGGTTTAATGGCTGCTTTTTTCTTACCTTTGATCTCTAAACAACTGATCCGCCTTCTTCTCGGCACGGCGGGCAAGACCGAAGTACGCGGTCAATGCTAGCAGACTGGCACTTAAGATAATCAGACCCATCGGCACAGCAGAATATTCACCTGCAATCCCAACCAGCGGTGCAGTCAATGAGCCAAGGACAAGCGGCAGCATTCCGAGAAATGCAGATGCACTTCCTGCAATATGGCCCTGCGTCTGCATTGCGAGTGAAAATGAAGCCGTCGCAACCATCCCGATTGACATAACAAAGAAAAATAATGGTAATGCTACAAAGAAGAATGGTCCATCGAGCAGCACTGTAATCGTCAGAACCGCTCCTGCTGTAACAGCCTGTGATAAGCCATAAAGCAGGAATTGCCTTTCTGAAATTCTATGAGACATACGGCCGACAGATTGTGTCCCAATAATCAGCCCGATTCCGTTCAGTCCAAACAGATAACTGAACTCCTGCTCTGAAAAACCATAAATATTCTGATAGACAAATGGCGTTCCGGATACATAAGCAAATACTCCTGCAATCATAAAGCCCTGCGCGAGTGAATAGCCCAGGAACTGCTGATTTGTGATAAGCGACTTAAAGTTTTTAACCGTTGTTCCAATATTACTCGGCACTCTTGACGTCTCAGGTAATGTTTCTTCAAGGCGCATAGTAATAAGCGCAAATAATAATAACCCTACAACACTTAAGACGATAAAAATACCGTTCCAGTCAGTAAACAGCAAAATGGTACTGCCGACAATCGGTGCCAGGATCGGCGCCAGGTTACTAATCAGCATTAAGAGCGCAAAAAACTTGGTCAGCTCTCTGCCGCTGTATGAATCTCTGACAATCGCACGGGAGATGACGATCCCCGCTGAAGCAGAGAATCCCTGCAGAAACCTCAGTGCGACCAGCACATATATATTTGGTGAAAACGCAATGGCAAACGAAGCAATTGCATAAGCCATCAGTGCAATGACAAGCGGCTTCTTCCTTCCATGTACATCACTTAATGGACCGTTAATTAACTGTCCAAGACCAAGTCCCAGCAGACAGGCGGTCAGACTAAGCTGTACAGAAGATGCACTAGTCATTAAATCTGCTGCAATCGTTGGGAAAGCAGGCAGATACATATCAATTGTTAAAGGACCCATCGCACCAAGTGCACCAAGCATCAATGCGAGCCGCGTCCGTTTTGAACCGGATAGTGTATTCATCATGATCAGACCTTTCATTTATTCGATCTCCGAAACATGATGCCTATTATACACCTCTTACGTGAACTTACCTATACAAGAGAATCAACTTTTACAAATTTACATTAAGAGAGCCACCCTATTAAGCTTTTTGATTTCAAAAATCAAAATTGAACAAATTAGCAGAATCCCCTCAAAACAGCTCTTTAGCTACTTCAGTACCTTGTTCCGTATCAGAATCAGGCGTATAATAATGTTTCAGTTATTCATTTCGAGTAACAGTCAAAGGAAAGGACACACGCCATGAAAAATACTAAACACTTTATCATGATCAATGTCGGACTTATTCTCGCTGGCGTCCTTGGCTATTATCTGATTTTAAATGAAACGCCGAAACCGAAAATTTTTGCGATTTCATTCCTGTTTTTCTTTTGGGTCATAACAGATTATGTGAAAGCATATATTCAAAAAGCCGGCGCGAATAAAAGCATGATTATGCTTGGGAATGTCAGCTTTTTAGTCACAACAGCAATTGGTCTCAGCATTATTTATTTAGCATCATAATCCAAACCGTGCATAGGCACGGTTTTTTTAATGGACTCATGATGATTACCCATGCCACACACTTTCCTCCGCGTATGATATAGAGATTTCGACTTTAAAGAGGAAGATCATGAACCCGTACTTTATTCATCCGGCAGACTTTGAACGTATGACTCATGACGAAAGAAATTATTATCGTCCACGCCCGTATGGAAGACCGAATTATTATCGTCCACGCCCGCGACCATACTGGGGAGTGCCTTTCCTTGGCGGATTAGCTGGCGGCCTGCTTGCCAATACACTGTTTCAACCTTATGGCGGCTTCTATGGCGGTTATCCATATTACTACCAGCAGTGGTAAACTGCTGTATAAGAAAAGAACTGCTTCAAAATCTGAAGCAGTTCTTTTTACTGTTGTCTTGTATTCATTTGAAAAACACGCTTAGGATCAAATTCAAATGCTATACCTCTGTATATACCCTGTAGCAGAAAACCGGCTTTTTCAGCAGTTCTGACTGAAGGGACATTATCTGCAGCACAATCCCAGTAAGGAATAGCGTCATGTGCCAGGCACTCTTTTACAAACGCTTTGGCTGCTGCTGTGCCAAGCCCTCTTCTCTTAAAAGACTTATACGTCTCTATATCTACAGCGTGAACATTCCCTGCACGAAATCCGGTCATACAGATTGACGCCACTTCACGTCCTTTCATCACACAGACGCCCATTCCATTTTCAAAGAAATCCTCTTCTGATGTCCAGAAGGTATAGATTTTCTCCTGAATTAATGACTGGCTGAATCTGCTTGCCTGAGCCAATGCTTTTTCTATCGGGACAACCCGGAAGCCTTCCGGACATTCAGGTGATTTAGCAGTATTCGCAGGGTAACGGTAAATGAACTGCTCCCATTTTTCATTTGTCCGGTCACCAAAGACGTCATCAAGCACTAGATCCCAGTTAGGATGATAGGATAACACTTCAGCTTCCTGCACACCTGCAGCAATTGAAGCAGGACCGATGACCAGGTCAATGCAGTCTCTCAGTTTCGATGTGAAAAGGGGATTTCTTTCTTCCCCAAGGACAAAAATGCCGTCAAGGTTTCCAAGCCATACGACAGCAGATGCCGGCTCCTGTACCTGATCCACAAACACTCTTCCTTCGTTCACACCTTCGATCACTGCCCTGACTTCGACAGAGCCTTCCTCTGACAAAAGAGGCTCGACTATATAAAACTGATCCGCAGTTAATTCTTTCATCCTAATACTCCTCTTTTAAAGATATGATTGCATCTATCCTAACACAGACAATTTCAAAACGTACAAGAAGACACTTCCTATTCACTGCCATTGAATAAAAACCGGACGTTTTTCCCCCCTTATACATATTCGTTTCTTTAAATGGGTATGTATAAAAAAGATCATTTGTTTGAAAGGAGAATGACAATGGGATTTATACTTTATTTAATTGTAGGTGGACTAATCGGCTGGCTTGCGGGGCTGATTCTTGGTAAGGATGTACCAATGGGCTGCATTGGTAATATTATTGCAGGGATCATCGGCTCATGGATCGCCGGGGAACTGCTTGGCGGATTCAGTAATTTCGGACCGGACCTTGCAGGCATTCATATTATTCCGGCTTTAATTGGCGCAATTATCTTTGTATTTTTACTAAGCCTGATTTTAAAAGCTGCGAAAAAGAAATAAAAGCTGGCTGCGGCCAGCTTTTATTATGATTTCACCTGGATTCCTTCTACCTGGTGAAGTGCTCTTTTTACATCAAGACCCGCGCTGAATCCACCAAGCCCGCCGTCTTTTGCGATTACACGGTGGCATGGCACGACGACTAACAGCGGATTTGCCCCAATCGCAGTACCAACTGCGCGAAAGGCTTTTGGTCTGCCTACCTGCGCTGCAATATCTGCATAGGTTCTGGTTTCTCCGTAAGGAATATCAAGGAGTGCTTCCCAGACCTCCTGTTGAAAAGGTGTCCCCTTCGGTTCGATCGGCATCTCAAATACCCTTTTTTTCCCGGTGAAATAAGCGGCAAATTCCTGAATAAAAGGCTGCATGTCTGAGTGATTTTCAATCAACACTGCACCCGGGTAATGTTTTGCTGCCCATCTTTCAAGAGCAGCGTAACCTTCTTTAGGCCCTCCGATATAACAGACCTTGTCATCTGCTGCAGCAAGCTGATAAGTATCTTCACCGTTTTTAAATTCTGACCAGTAAATCGTCTTCATGATCTATTCACCTGCGCTTTTTATTTCATTATACATTGAAGCATCAAATGAAAAAACAGCCTCATTAAGAAGCTGTTTTTAATAAGATACCGTTTTTCGAAGGGTCCTGTACGAACCAGCCTGCTTCAACCTGCTTTGCGCCTGTCTGCTCTGCCGCTGCCTTTAATGCAGCTTCATCCGGATAGATCAATGTATAATGCACAAGACCTGCAGACTCTTCAGATGGAGCAGGTGCACCTGCTCCGTTCCAGATATTGAGTCCGATATGGTGATGATATTTTTCTGTTGAGATGAATAATGCCTGCTGGCCATATCGGCACACCGGTTCAAATCCGAGCTTGCGATAAAAGGCTTCAGCTTCAGATAAAGAGGCAACGTGAAGGTGAATATGTCCCATCTTTGTGTCCTCAGGCAGCTGGTTGAACTGTCCGTGATCCGCCCCGAGTACCGCTTCAAAATCAAGTGGATCCACCGTCATTTTTACTTCATTACGGCTCCACTCCCACTCTTCTTTTTCACGATCTCTGTAAATCTCAATACCATTGCCATCCGGATCTGACAGGTAAAGCGCCTCGCTTACCAGGTGATCAGATGCACCAAGCTGAATTTTATGTGCTGCCAAATGCTCAATGATTGCGGCAAGGTCGCCTCTTGTCGGCAAAAGAATTGCAAAATGATAAAGTCCTGTGGTTCTTGGCTGTTTCGGGCTCGCACCTTCAGGCTGAATCAGCTTCAGCAGTGGTGTTTGACCATCCGCTGTCAGCTGTACCTCTTTCTTATTTTCAGAGAGTACTTTGAATCCAATGATCTGTGTATAAAATTGAACTGATCGTTCAAGGTCCGTTACATTCAGTGCTACTTCTTCGACAAATGTCGCAGGAGGTGAATGAAATGTCATGATCATGCTCCTTTCCGTTAGTTACTTTATGTAACTAATTATATTTTAGAAACTAAAAGAAAGCAAGAATATTTTCCTTCTCTCCAAAGTAAAGTGATTAATTTAATGTTGTACGATTGCGTCCGTTTTTCTTTGAATAATAGAGCGCTTCATCAGCACGCTTGAAGATCGTATCCTTTGTATCGCCAGGCTTCACACCTGAGACACCGATCGATACTGTAATCTGGCAATGCGGCCATTCAGCATGCTCAATATTAACACGGATCCTATCAGCAATTTTCAGGGCAAGTCTTTCATCAATCCCGGTCAGCAGGATCACAAATTCCTCTCCACCGAACCTGACAAGGACATCTTCTTCTCTGATTTCCTGCTCAAGACTCCATGCAAGCTCCTGAAGCACCTGATCACCGGCAGCATGCCCAAATTCATCATTTACATGCTTAAAATGATCAATATCAAGGATAAGATACGAAAAGGTGAATGACTCTTTTTCAGCAGACACCAGAAATTCAGTGAGTACTTCTTCATAATACCGTCTGTTTTTCAGACTTGTTAATGGGTCTGTCAACGCAAGGTTTTTCAGTCTGGCATTTGCTGCTGTAATTTCTTCACGTTTAGATTCCAGCTCAGTTAATAGTTTCTGCAGCTCACCGTTCGCATAATCTGTATCTTCAAGAATTTTTTCTACCTGTCGCTTTGCTGCAATCAGTTCATTTTCAAAATCATCCCGCGACTGCATTTTCACAAATACATATTCATACTGATCATCTCTCTCCAGCGCATTCATCAGTACAGGCATTTGACCATCGGCTGTTTGAAGTGTCAGGTACATTTCATCCACTTTTTTATGTGCTGAGATAATTGGTGAAAAATAAGTCTGAAAGTACAGCTTTGAAGGTAGTGTAAATAAAGACGTGATATGACGTTGTTTTAAGTCTTTACTGCTTTCTCCGATCATTGTACTAATCATGTCATTTGCCTCAAGGATTCTTCCATCGAGCTCTGATATGATGTAACCGCATGGTGCGTAATAAAGCTGCGTATCCATGCTCATCCCTCCTGCGCTATACCGCCTCTATTGCAATATACTTTTTAATATATTTTACCACTTCTTCAGGGTGACTAATATGAGGGTTATGTCCTGTTGCCCTCAAGATCACAAGTTCGCTGTCAGGAAACTCATCAGCAAGATATAAAGCTGCTTCATGCGGCACAATATTGTCGTCACTTGGCTGCATCACAACAACCGGCACCTCAGTGTGGCTCAGCTCTTTTCTGAGATCAACGAGAAATGTTGCTTCGGCAAACTCTCTTGCAATCTGCTGATCATTTGATAACAGCTGCTTTTCAAAATTAAGTGCAAGCTCCGGCCGGTCATCATTTTTAGCGGCTGCCGGCGCCAGATACTTCGCCCATTCATTGAAATTCTTCTCCATCATATCAAGCATGCCATTAATATTTTCCTGATCGAAACCGCCTATGTAACCCTCATCATTAAGGTAGCGCGGCGAGGCTGCGAGCATCATCAGCTGACTGAATAGTCCCGGCTCCTTCTGTGCTGCGAGCATACTGATCATACCGCTGACGGAATGGCCGACAACAATCACATCTGTCAGATCCAGCGTCTTGCAAACTTCAATCATATCTTCAGCATAGCCGTGAAGTGAACGGTAGCGGTCTGATGAATACGCACTTTTATCAGCATTTCCCGAGCCGACATAATCAAATAAAATGACCTGATATTCTTCTTCAAATGCCTGAACTACCTGCTCCCATGCTACCTGGCTGCTGCCAAAGCCATGCGCAAATAAAATGGGCTGCTTGCCTTTTCCAGTCACCTTAACATGATTTCGTTTTAAAATATCCGTATTCACCATGAACCACTCCTTTTATCGCTTCTCTCATATTGAACAATCTATTATTTAGTGCTATTTTACTATATTCATTAAATTTTAAATATATGTAGGTCGCATCTTTAAGGTTTAAAACGAAAAAAATTACTAATTTATTTCTTTAGCTATGTAAAAACCTATTTTTTTACAAAGTAATGACTACAGTAAAAGGGAAAAACCATCGGAATAATCTGCCCCCGAATATACCTGCTAATAAGAAAAAAGATCGCACTAAAAAATATTACTGAGAAAATCATTCCCGGCATTCAGCTTACAAAAATCATTTTTTAACAGTTTTTTCTCAGAAATGTTTTAGAGGCACTTAGGCGGGTAGAAACATAAATGTAAACGTTTACTATTCTCTTTTGGAGGTGAACCACCATGAGCGAAAATAATCAAAATGGTAAGAGCGGTGAAAACCGTAATGAAGAAACTAACAAAGAGTATGGACGCCAGGGGAAACACGCGAAGGGAAGCAGTAACTCAGACAACAAGAATAACTAACCAGAACATAAAAAAGGAAGGTGCTGAATAACCAGCTCCCTCCTTTTTATTATTTATTCACTTTCATAAGGACGTGTCTGCTGTGTTGCAAGTGTATCCCAGAAAGAAATATCTGCATCATTAATCGATCCATCAGAAATCGCACGTACTGCAGCATCAAGTGTTGTCACTGTCTGCTTGATCAGATAGCCATTACTCTTTTGGCCGAGTACATATGACTCATAGAAATGATCAGACATCCCGCGCATTTCAAATAGTAACGTTGAAATACCGTACTCTACAGCAATTCCGTTACGGCTGATGGTTTCTGCAGATCCGCCGTTATACTTCCCAAGGTGTCCCCAGCCTTTTGAGTCAATTGCGTTAAATACAACTGAACCAAGCTGCTTTGACTTCTCTACAACTGCAGGATCAGCGTTTGGAGTAGTCGGATAAAGAATAGATCCTGAAACCAGTTTACCGTCACGTTCACTTTGAGCTCCCTGATGGTGAAGGTCAATCATATAATCAATATCGTATTTCTGCATTACATTTTCATGCAGCGCTTTTGTTTCAGGCTGAATTTTATCAACATGGTCACGGTTCAAATCGACTTCAAGTGCGTTATAGCGTGTCAGGTTGCGATCTCCGCTTGCGATATAGTCATCAAGTGAGAAATCAACATCTCCCATCGCCCCATCAGGATTGAGCATCGGTACGATTAATACATTGACACCATCTAATACACCCTTCATTTTTCCTGTGCCCATATGCTTAATGAATTCAAGTGCACCTTCAGTTGTCAACTGCTCGTTCCCATGCTGCTGTGTGAGGAATAAAATTGTTGGATTCTCAGGATTTTGTATGTACTTTGCTACGAAAAGATCTCTTCCTTTAACGGACTCACCAATCTTTTCAACTTCAAGATGCTTTTGCTTTGCATCCTGTTCTTCAAGAAACTGCGCCATTTCTGAGTAGGTCGTCAAAATTGAGGTGTTGATTGTTTCAGTTCCACCATAACCAGGACCTTCTCCGACTGCCTGTGCTGAAGGTAATGCGAATGATGCGCCACTAAAAGTAAGTGCTCCTGCTACTGATAATGCGATGACTTGTTTTTTCATCTTAACCCCTCCTAATATTTTGATTGTAGACTATGTCAAAGCCCATTAATGTTTATGCACAGCTATTGATTGGAGCTGCAGGGGGCGACTCCTGCAGGAGAAGTCGGACAGGTGAGACCCCGCAGCGCAAAGCGCGAGGAGGCTCACCGCCGACCCTGCGGAAAGCGTCCCCCTGAAGCGTAAATCAACAGCCGGCTTTAACAAAGCTTAACTATATTTAGCGTACCAAAATATTAGAGAGCGCTTCCATCGTGCTAAGGATAGATTTACTTGAAATATAAGCCTTTGTTTATGGTATAAAATGGATATGAATGGACATCAGGATCCTTTTTTTAAAAATACGGACAAAAAATAGCACCTTCATCAGAAGGTACTATAAATGGGAGATTTTAATGCATTTTGCGTAGCTGATCCTCAGCCATTTTCCCCGCCATTGGCAAATGATACCGTTCACCCTGATATGCTTTAAACATAAGTAACAGCCATAACACGAGCGCAACAGGTCCGATCAGCAGACTAATAATAAAGCCGATGACCGGAATAAAATTGAGTACGATACTCAGAATGAAGATTGCACCAAATACGATAATTGACTGCATTGCATGAAACCTGATTGTCTCATTTTCCTTTTCCACTAACAGCAACACAATTCCACTTATAAACCCTACCAGATAAGCCAGCAAACCACCCACATTTTCCTGAAGGCCAGTTGATGATTTCTTCATGCCCGGCGTGCCCTGTACCACAATTCCCTCTCCTTTCGTTTTGGGCTTAGAATGAGCGCTGCATAAGTTAACTAAATATTCTGTCTTTAATTATAAGACACGATTAAGTGTTCGTCAATGCGAACCGTATCGAACAGTGTCGATTTTCAAATAGTTCAATGACTTTGTTCTTATTTCACTGAGCATTTTTTACCTGATAGATGTATTTCACGACACACCCAAAATTGCCCTCTTACCATTCAGATGCTAAAGTCAGGACAAGAGGAAATAAATGTTTTTTGACATCTGAAGGAGATGAACATCATGGCGGATAAAGTGATATGTATCATCGGCACCGGCCCCGGTATCGGTCTGAGTGCTGCAAGGAAATTCGGTCAAAAAGGTTACGCTGTTGCATTGGTTGCACGGAATGAAGAAAAGCTCAGTCATTATGCTGATCAACTGAAAGAGGAAGGGATCGAGGCAATCGCTGTTCAGGGAAATGTCCTTGCAAATGAGAGTATCAGAAAAGCTGTACAGCACACCTATGATACCTTTGGCCGCATTGATGCTATGCTTTATAACGCGTTCACATTCAGAAATGAACTTCCTTCAGAAATGGATCCAATTGAATTTGCCAGCGATCTGCAGGTAGACGTTATTGGCGCACTTGCTGCATATAAAGCTGTACTGCCTTTTTTACAGGAAGGAAGCTCTATTTTGTTCACAGGTGGCGGACTGGGTGTGAAGCCAATGAAGAAATTCACTTCAGTATCGGTCGGTAAAGCAGCCATCAGAGCGCTTGCCCTGGCCATCCACCAGGAACTGAAAGGGCAAAACATCTACGCTGGAACATTAACGATTAATGGATTTGTAAAAGAGAATACGCATTTTTCACCTGATCATATCGCTGAAAAGCTGGTTGAAATGACTGAAAAACAGGATCAGCCTGAGTGGACATTTGACAGGAAATAAATGATGAAAGATAGCATAAAAGCCGGCCAACTGGCCCGGCTTTTTTACGTAATCATTTTTTTCAACTGCGTGGCAATTACCTTTACAGCATCATTAATATCACTAATCTGTTGATTCATTTTACTTTCAAAATCTCTAATCATAAATGCATCTGACTCTTTCTCATAGTTCACATGCAGCCTTTTCTGATCTTCGCTGCTGATCGTCTGCGTAATTCCGCTCTGGTTATACTGCTTCATTGTCTCCAGTAATGTCCGAACATGCTTTTCGTTCATCATCCATTCTCCTCTGCATTTACTTCGAATTCGAGATATTACTTTTTCATTGTACTGGATGATATTGGTTCTATCGAATTTGGATGTGTTTTGAGCTTCCTATACCAAATCTCAGCTTTTTTTCTTCAATAAAAAACAGCACCTCATCAGTGCTGCCTTCTCACTTATTTGATCTGCTGATAATAATGTATAATTCGTTCACTCATGCTACTGCCGGACTCAATGCCTGAAGCTTTTTCAAGAGCTGCTGCCGGTCCCTCTTCGGCGATCCATTCCTGCAGCTGAACAGATTCAGGGTCTTCTTCAATATTAAAAGCGAGTGCTGCTGCAATTGTTTTTTCAAGGTGAACAGGCACGAGCTGCTGCCTGTCGAGTTCTACTGCCGGATAAGTCAGGCGATCTCCTGCTGAAAGCTTTCTGAGAGGAGCACGTCCCACCCTGTCCAGACCATCTGAAATATAAGGGTTTTTATAGCGGCTAATAATCTTTCTGACATACATCTGGTGCTGTTCTTTATCGAGCTCGAATTTTTGTGTTAAAAATGTGCTTGTTTCACTTAAAACACCTTCGAGCACATCTAAAATTTCCTGATCAGCCATTGCTTCTTTTACCGTTTCATACCCTTTCAATAAACCGTTATAAGCAATTGAAGCATGCCCCGTATTTACTGTCAGCAGCTTTCTTTCAATAAACGGTACGAGATCCTCTACAAAGAGCGTGCCTTTTAGGTCTGGCTGGGTGCCTTTCATATGTGCTGTTTCTATCACCCATTCAAAATAGCGCTCTACTTCAATTGTTAATGGATTATCGTGATGCTGAATTGGGACAATCCGGTCAACGGCTGAATTCGGGAAGCCGGATGAAGCAAAGACACGCGCCGCTTCATCTTCTGAAAGATGCTTTTCCACTTCTTTTTTCAGCTGGTCACTTCCGCCAATCATGTTTTCACACGCAATCACATTTACCTCAGATCCTGCTTCTCTTGCACTGAGTCCTTTCGCGATCACAGGCGCGATAAAAGGAAGTACGTGTGGTCCGACTGAAGCTGTGACAAGGTCAGCTTCAGCAACTGCAGCTGCCGCCTGCTCAGGATGTTCTTTACTGTTAATCCCGCTCACGCCCGTGACAGTAAATGATTCTTTCGTTTCATCAGCGAGCACCACTTCGTAAGCCTTGTCCTTATTTAGACGATCAATGAGCTCAGCATTTACATCGATAAATGTCACTTCATAACCGGATTGCTGAAGAATTGCGCCAATAAAGCCCCGGCCGATATTACCCGCTCCAAAATGTACAGCCTTCATTATTCTGCCTCCTCGAAAATGGCGATGATCTCCTCTTCTGATTTTGCATTGATCAGGCGTTCTACATTTTCTTCTTCAGAGCATGTAATCGCGATTTTGGACAGAATCTCAAGATGTTCGCCGTCTTTCCCTGCGATCCCTACCACGATATTCACTTGATTATCGTCAAACATGACACCTTCAGGAAGCTGAAGCACAGAAATACCTGACTGCTTCACAAGTTTTTTAGAGTCTTCAGTACCGTGCGGAATCGCAATTTTATTACCGATATAAGTTGTCGAGATCTGTTCACGCTCAAGCATACTTGTGACGTAGTCAGCATCTACATAGCCTTTTTCAGCCAGGACGTTACCTGCTTTTTCAATCGCTTCTGTTTTTGAAGATGCACTTTCATTTAGATAGATGTTTTCCTTTTTAAAAATTTCACTCATGATGAACCCTCCATTAGTTGATGTGATTTAGTTGTGTAAAATTGGTTCAGTGTTTTTTGCAGAAATTGAAAAACTTCCTGCTGGTTACCATTTCTGATCAAGTGCATCGTATACTCCTCTTCAACTAGGCTTCCGCTGATTGAGCTTAACACTTCAGCACCTTTATGATCAGGATCTGCAGGTGAAATCATCAGAATTAATCTGCTGACTTCTGTTGGCTCTCCGTCCATCCCTTTTAACATATAGGGTGATGTCAGATCATAAAGCCTGAAAACCGGCTGCCTTACCGCCTGATCTTTACAGTGATAAAGCGCAAGGCCCGTATCAGGTATAGCCATCCCTCCGAGCGACTCCCGCTCCGTCAGACTTTTTGTGACGGCTCCCTTTTTATGAATCAACTCTTCTTCATAAAGCGAGGCATCTATTTTACTTAATACTTTTTCAAATTTTTTATGGTAATCAACCGCTTCAATTCGAAACTGCTTCAGAATTTGCTCCACTGAAGTTGCATATTGATTCATCAGCTTCAGCCTGTGTAAAAACGGGACGGGATCATCCGGCTTTTGCTTCATGGCTGAAGGTTTTTTCATTGGCTTAATCGTCTGAATTGCTGCTCTGATCCGTTCTGCATCCTGCTGTGGCAGCAGTGGATTGACGAGCAGATAATCCTCTGCCAGGCCACTCAGACCAACCGTTGAGACAATCAGATCGTAATGTGCGTCTTCAAGATGCTTCTCTACTTCACTGATACTTGAGAGTGTGATGGATTTGAACTCATCAAACTCTTTATTGAGCCTGCTGCCAATCATCTTGGAAGTTCCGATCCCGCTTGCACAGACGACCAGGACATTCAGTGAATCCGGTCCTGTAACACCTTCAAGGGCCGAGCCGAAATGAAGTGCGAGAAACGCGATCTCACCATCCGGGAATTCATAGGCTGGCAGCACCTCTGAAAGCCCTGCCCGGACTGCTTCAAACAGCTCCGGATATTCTTTTTTAATTCTTTTCGTGAGCGGATTATACGTATAATTCTTTTCCTTCGCGCGCTGAATGCCCGGTTCAATATGGGCGATCAGCCCTTCTATCAGGTCCGGGTCATCAATCAGATTCACATTCATACGGTCAGAAATGGCACGGACGAGCTGATGGACGGTTACTGCGAGCTCCGGGTCCGTCAGCTGGTCAACAAACTGCTCCTGAAAGCGCCGCTTCGCTGTTTTTAAATGAATCGTGATATAACCGGTTTCCTGCTCTTCTATCTTAAGATCAAAAGCCTCTGAAATCAGATGCGTGATCTTTTTTGCAATCTCATATTCCTGCAGCTCTTTTAATTCCGCCAGCAGCTTTTCCTGGTGCTCAACTGTCGCACCAGCGCGGATCCGCTCAAGCGACAGGCAGATATGCAGGAGCAGTGATACATAGGCGCTATCTGTCAGTGGATACGGAAGACCGCTAATTTCAGGCTTAATCAGCCTGTCCACCTGGTCAAACTCGTCTCTCGAAACGATTGAAAAGACTCTATGGTCAAGTGTTCGCTGATTAAACAGCTGCCCTTCATGAATTGAATAAATGGACGAGCTCTCAAGCTCCTCCATCATTAAGTTTGCAAGTGACCGCCGCTTTGCCTTTTCATCACCGGACAGCTCAATGCCGTATCCTCTTCTCCGGATAATCGTCACCCCGTAAGGATTCAAAAACTCTTCCAGTTCATCAAGCAGCTGGCTGAGCGCAGCATTTGTCATCTGGAATTCATTTGCAAGTCCAGCCTGCTTTACGACTGCATTTTCTTTCATCAGATAATGAAGCAGCAGAATTTTTCTTTCTCCGGGATCGAGTTCTGATGAAGGAACCTGGAGCAGCGCAGATTCCAGTTTTTCGAAATCTGCGCCATCACCAGCAAGCCTCATGCCTCTTCCCGCCTGTTTATCAATTTTCAGATTGAACTGAGTACAGATATCTTCAAGTTTTTGCAGTTCGCGCTGGATCGTCCGCTGACTCACCTGAAGATGGTCAGCAAGCTCTGCAAGCGTCGTATACTGGTGCTGAGCGGTCAGCAGTATATGAAGCATTTTGCGTTCTCTTCCTGTCATGTACACGCCCAGGCACCTCCTTTTAAATAGCTTTTCATAAAACGGCTGATGATTTCCGCTTCAGGGGGACGCTTTCCGCTGCCGGGCGGTGAGCCCCTTACGCTCCAACCATCAGCTGTGCAGAAAAGATAATGGTACTTTTAAATCATTTATCAAGCTGATTCGTTTTTCTTCAGTTCATTTACCAATTCATCATACTTTGGACTGCCGAGGAAGTTGTCGACTGAGATGTGTCTTGCGTCTGGACGCTTATCTTTGGCACGGTCAGTTAAGTCTTTGTGCGTGATAATGATATCTGCGTCATCCGGGATCTGATTGATTGCTGTGTTTGAAACCGGGATATCGATATCCGCTTTTTTGAATTTATTTCTGAGCAGTGATGCACCCATTGCACTTGAACCCATTCCTGCGTCACATGCGAAGATGACTTTCTTTACCTGACCAAGACCTGCAAGTGAAGTATCAGCAGCTACCGGCTCCTGAGCTCCTCCAGTTAAATGAGAAGCAGCCTGGCTCTTTTTACCTTTCATTTCCTGCATACGTTCAGTAGCTTCAGTCAGTGCGCCGTCTTCTTCAGTAGATTTCGTGAACTTTAACAGGAATCCTGCTGAACCAAATGACACTGCAGTTGCTGCAAATACGCCTGCTAACATACCAAGATAATCTCCACGTGGTGTCATTGCGAGATAAGCGAAAATACTACCCGGTGACGGTGTTGCGACAAGTCCTACATCAAATAAAGTGAATGTCATAATACCAGTTGCACCACCAAGGATTGCTGCAATGATCAGGATCGGCTTCATCAGAATGTAAGGGAAGTAAATCTCATGGATCCCTCCAAGGAAGTGGATCACACCAGCTCCTGAAGCTGATACTCTTGCCATACCCTTTCCAAAAACCATATAAGCAAGCAGGATACCAAGACCTGGTCCAGGGTTTGATTCAACCATGAAGAGGATTGATTTCCCTGCATCTGCAGCCTGATCGAGCGCCAGCGGTCCTAAGATACCGTGGTTAATTGCGTTATTTAAGAATAATACTTTCGCAGGTTCAATGAATACACTTGCGAGCGGTAACAGGTTAGCATTTACAATTGCCTGTACACCTGTAGCCATTACCTGGTTCAGCCCCTGTACAACAGGACCGACTCCTGTGTAAGCAACAAGTGTTAAAATTCCTCCGAGAATACCTGCTGTAAAGTTGTTGATCAGCATTTCAAACCCTTGTTTTACTTTTCCTTCAAACAGTTTATCGATCTGCTTGATCAGATAACCACCAAGCGGTCCAAGAATCATTGCACCAAGGAACATCGGAATTTCTGTTCCTACAATGGCACCAATTGTAGCAGTGGCACCAAGTACCCCGCCTCGAACACCGTAGATCATGTGTCCGCCGGTGAAACCGATGAGTAAAGGAAGAAGATAATTAATCATTGGGCCGACGACAGTTGCTAAATCTTCATTTGGCAGCCAACCCGTCGGAATGAATAATGCCGTAATTAACCCCCATGCGATAAAGGCACCCATATTCGGCATAATCATACCACTTAGATAGGAACCAAACTTCTGAATCTTTGCTTTAACACCTGACTTATTTTCCGCCATTTTGTTTTCCTCCTTTAAGGTTTTTGTCCTGTGACTTGTTGTTAACTTAATAATAAAGCGCTTACTTATGCAAAACAATGAATAGAAAATTCAACTTTGTCGCATGTGAGGTGGACATTTTTACATTAACAGTGATTTAAGAGTAAGTCCGGTGAAGTTGACGGCTGATTGTATTAAGTTGACGCTTTCCACTAGAATCAATAGCTGTGTAGAAATAACAATGATCTTTAACACAGTTAGATTGCTAAAAATAAAGGAGTTTCATATATTTGGTGGAATGTATATATAGCGGTTACCGTACAATACATGTTTCTACTGTAAAGATTAACTTAGGCGTTTTTCTAAGGATAGCGGATAATTAGTCCGATAAAGACAAAGGGATGGAGAGATCATAATGACTGTGTATGGAACGATTCCTGAAACCATATCACCAATTCATGCATTAGATAGTATTGGAGAAACCATTCTGCTGGCTGGTCCTGATTATGATATTCAGTGGATGAATCAAAAAGCCGCAGTTCTGCTGGATGATGTTGCACGTATGTACGGTCTTGCAGGCAGCCGGGAAATGATCGGGAAAAACATGGACCTTTTCCATACCTCACCCGATTATCAAAAGCGGATTATGCCAAATATCAATACGACTCATCGCGCAAGAATCACCATTAAAGGAATGGTCGTCACAGATATTGTTATTACACCTCTTTATGTGAACAGCAGCCTTCAGGGGTATGTCGTCATGCTGATGGATGTAACGACTAAAGCAGATGAAGATGCTAAAAAAGAGAAACTGATTAAGGATTTATCAACTCCAATTATGAAAGTCTGGCATAATGCGATTGCACTTCCGTTAATCGGAACATTCGACCAGGAGCGTTTTGATGCGCTTGTCAGCGATGTTTTGCAGGAATGTGCCGCTCATCAAATCGATTATGCGCTGATCAATGTTAATAAAATTCATTTTGATGAAGAAAACTGTACGACATTCCAGTTTCAAAAGCTGATTGACTGTCTGCGGCTGATCGGAACAGAGTGTATGATTGTAGGGGTTCCCCCATCACTTGCCGTTCAGATGACCGGCCTTGAGCGTGATGTGAAGATTTATAAGAGTGTATACGAGGGTCTTCAATCCATTATTTCAATCGAAAAATGACGAAAGAAGCTGCCGGTAAAGTGATTGCTCCGACAGCTTTTTTTAATGTCATGTAGTTATATTCTTTTATGTACAATCAGCAACAAGAAAAACACAGCAGACATGCCAACAGACAAAATAGAAATACCATAAGACCAGCATAATGCAGCAGGTACCATTGCAATCGCGAGAAAGCCTGATATTGTGTAACGGCGCGTGATCAAATAACTGACGCCCATCATGACAGCTGCTGCTGCGAGTGTCAGTGGTTCAGCCCATAACGCACCTGCCAGATACACAACAATCCCCTTTCCACCTTTGAATTGCAAATGGAGCGGGTAGAGGTGACCAAGCAATACAAAGAGAACAACAGAAAACAGTACCCATTCCGAAGATCCAAACCACAATAATGCCAGAAATAAAGCGATCCAGGTCTTACCTGCATCAATCAGGATCGTCAGTAAAAAACCTTTCTTTCCGAGCACACGTCCCGCATTAGTCGCCCCGGCATTTCCACTTCCAAGCGTTCTGACATCCTGTTTCTTGAAAAGCTTTGTTATGTAATAAGCACCGTTTATACTTCCAAGTAAATATGGAATTACGATCGAAAATAATATTGTCATCATCCAGACTCCAAAACTTGTGATCTGACTATATTCTCTACTTTGCATGTGAAGTCCTTTAATATAAAAAGCATCCCACAAAGAGATGCTTCACGATGGCACAATAATATAGTAGATGCTTGCCAGAAATACAAAAGAAAGCAGGCTTGCAAGATATGCCTTTTTCGCATCGAATCCCTGCGTTGCCTTTACAATCTGCACACTAACCAGATACATCCAGATCAGCCCCGCACCAAGCAAAGCAATTACGGCTATATTAAAGCTGCCAGCCAGAAATGGAACACTTAAAATACCAGGGACAAGTGAAACAGATGCTGCTTTATTAACCTGCCCAAGCATCCCTTTCCCTCCGAAGCCTTTAGATGACGCCCACAATAAAAGGGATAACCCGAGTCTGGTAATAAGCGCAGTCAGCAGACCAAATATGATAAAAATTCCAGGTACCACAAAGAATTTAAGCACCTGTGAGTCAAAGCCTGAGACATACGTCCAATTGGTCAAAATTGATATAATACCGTACAGGATCCCAACAGCGATCAGCAGAAGACGGCTGATTTTATCTACTTTTGGTGACTGCAGATAATCATGAAATGCAGCCCCATCTAACATCATCATTCTTCCGATCATTTAACCCACTCCAATATCTCTAGGGTGTGACTAGGTTGTCTCACCTTCTTTAAATCGTTTCGCTGCGCTTCAGGCGGACGCTTTCCGCGGCCGGGCGGTGAGCCCGCAGGCTTCGCCTTGGCCTCACACGTCCCTTCCTGCGAGCCGCCTTACGCTTCGCTACACTAAATTGAGTCTAAAAAATTTTTATTTATTCAAATCTAATAGGGTTTAACCATACTATTTTTACATTCCCCAAGGCATCAGCGCCCAGATTGCTACGGCTACTGAAATCACGACTGTAATGGCAGCTCCGATTGTACTGTTATAACGATATGGCTGAACGTCCTTCCAGCCGTGAATCTGTTCGATCAGTTCACTATCTTCTTTCTTCGTCAGGCGGTTATCCAGCGAAGGAATGCGGTTTGTGATATAAGATACGACGATCAGTAATGCAAAACTGATCGGTACTGCAAGCAGCGCACCTGAGATTCCCATACCGTCTGTTACTGCATGACCTGTGAGTACAATATTCGGGAAGACGAACGGTGATACGATAATATAGATTGCACCACCCACAACAGCGGCTGCCATGGCGCCATATCTATTCGCTTCCTTCCACCAGACACCTACGATAATCAGTGGTGCGTTTGTAACGCCAGCTAACCCGAATGCCCACAGGATGCTGACAACAAGGAAAGCAGGCGGTTCGATTGCAAGAATGATACTAATTACTCCACCGATAAAAATAGAGATATAACCTAAACGAAGGCTCATTTTTTGAGAAATATTCGGCTTAAGAGTCGAAACGATATCCTGAGAAAGCAGCGCCCCGATTGCAAGCAGGTTTCCGCTTAATGTTGAAAGACCAGCTGAAATCGCTCCTGCAATAACCAATGCAGTTACCCATTCAGGGTTGTATACAAGATTCAGGATAATGGTCAGCTTATCCGCATCAGCAGCTGATACATTCAAGCCCTGCGTAGCTGTTGCGAATACGCCAACAAAGCCCATTGCGTATGTTGCTGAAAATACGAGTCCCAGAATAAAAGCGAACCAGACCATCGCTGAACGTGCGCTCTTTAAGCTTGAAGCTGTATACACACGCATTGCCAGGTGAGGCAGGCCAAGCGCTCCAATTGTCAGCGCTGGGATAATCGCAAAATACCACTTAGGGGAAAATTGATAATCAAAGAATGTTGGAACTGCTTCAAGCATAGCTGGAACCATATCAGCGTAAAGTAATGGCGGAAAATACCAGCCGCTCCCACCAACTGCTTTCATAATCGCTGCAAGTGGCACAATGAACATAAGCGCCATAATGACCATTTGAATCGCAGCATTATTTGTCGCACCAGCCATCCCGCCGATCGTTACATATCCAACAATAATTAGACCACCAACGATCAGACCAGTCATATAAGGGATACCAAGCAGCGTTTCAAATGTAACGGCAATTCCGATCATTTGACCGAGTGCATACATAATTGAAACAAGAATCATAAATAAAGCAGCAATAATTGAAGCTTTTACGCCATAGCGGTTACGGATAAAGTGGGTTGGTGAGAATGCCCCCATCCGTCTGAGACTCGTTCCGTAAATGATTGTAATCAAAGGAATCGCCAGAATCAGCTGAATCCATAAAAGAATAAATGGTGCCTGTAGATTAAGTATAAGTGCTGTAATACCAAGAAATGTTGCAAGACTCATATATGTAGAGGCCATTGCCAGTCCGTTTGTAATCGGTCCTACATTCGACTTCCCAACGTATAGCTCCTGTGCTGATGCACTTCTGCGGTTAGACACGTAGCCGACTACATAAAAAAGTAAAAATGTGATCCCAACCATTGCAATCCCCATAATAGGATTGGATATCTGCCATCCCTCTCCGTTCATCTGTTACGCCCCCTTTGCTTCTTCAGATGATGACGTCGCTTCATTTTCACGTTCAATTTCTTCATCAATTCTGTTACCGATCTTTCCTGCAACAATTGTCAAAAAGAATACACCGAACCACCCCATCAGGATCGGTACAATATACTTCACCGGAAAACCGAACATCATTGCCTCTGTAGGAAAGATTGAAAAGATCAGTCCTACATTCCCCGCGAGAACAAATGCAGCAGTCATCCAAATCGTAAACTGGACTTCTTTTTTATAAGCCTTCATGTCATCCCTCCGTTGTTAAAATTTCCCCCATTTTTTCTAGCCTGATTGAGCGTTCGTTCACTTTACGTGACTGAGCGTTCGCTCATTTTTAAAATCAAATACCCCCTTCACATTTTTGTAACAAGTTGATTGTAAGCGCTGTCATATAACACCGTCAATCATTATTTTAAATTTTTAGAAAACTTATTTTTAGACATTATATTGCTAAAACAAAGGCGGTTCGAATGATCATATCCAGTGCATTTAATCAAAGTGAAAAGATGACAAAGTAAAAGATCTTCCCAGCTTTCTATTTTTATTGGATAAACAAAGAGTTATTTTAGAAATCTTTAATATGAGGGGTTTTTTGAGGAAAAACAAAAAATGACCACTGCTCCATAACAGAGCAACAGCCATTTCTATGATTCTATAATGTTTCTGAAAATTTTGCAATCATTTGTCTATACGAGTGACAGATTTTTTTAATTTTCCAATCCAGATCATATGATTAAATCCGCCTCCCCAATAATCCTCAAGCAGAATATCTGGCTCACCAAGCCGCTTTTTCCAATAGGTCTGAGAGCTGACAAATCCGGCATCCAGATAAAACTTTGAATGACCATTTTCAAGCAGCCAACCCTGTGTATGCTGCAAAAGCGCATGACCAACCCCTTTCCGCTGATATTCAGGGTGTATGTAAATACTGCCGACTTCAAACACGCCATCTTCAGGCTCGAGTCCGCACGTGATCAACTCTCCCGGAATCATACAGGCAATTGTTCCCAGCACCTGTGTGTCTTCTAGTGCGACAAACATCGTTTCCTCATCAGATAAAAGGATTCTTCTTGCAACTTTACGCAACCGTTCCGTTTCTTTTTCGATCAGCCATTCTTTGTCTGTTACATTTTCATTTGAAATTAATGCGGTCTGGCATTTAAAAATCATCTCATCAAGTGATGATAAATCGTTTTCCTGCAGCTGTCTGATATCCATTTCCTCACCCTGCTTTTTTCGTATTAATATGATTATACAAAAAAGCTGCCTGAGTGTGTTCTCAGGACAGCTTTCAGGTTACCTCAATGCATCCGGGAATGATGTCAGGTCGATCCCGAAGACCAGTGGCAGCAGCAGAATCACAAATGCGACGAGTGCGATTGTCGCTGCGATATTCATCCAGATCCCCGCTCTAACCATATCGATCATTTTTAAGTACCCTGAGCCAAATACTACAGCATTCGGCGGCGTTGCGACCGGCAGCATAAATGCACATGATGCAGCAACAGCAGCCGGTACCATGACGGCAAACGGATGAACATCCACAGCAACAGAAAGTGCTGCCATAATCGGCATCAGCATTGTAGCAGAAGCCGTATTAGATGTAATTTCAGTGAGGAATACAACTACGAGTGATACAACAGCAATAATCACGATAAACTGAACACCCTGAAGCACAGTCAGCTGTTCACCGATCCAGACATCAAGTCCGGTGGCACCGAAACCTCCTGCAATCGCAAGACCGCCTCCAAAGAGCAGCAGAATGCCCCAAGGCACATTCTTCGCTGTTTCCCAGTTCATCAGTTTAACGCCCTGATACTGAAAAGATGGAATCAGGAATAACACAAGCGCCCCTGTGATGGCAATCATCGTATCGTCAATCGCAGGGCTCACGTATTCCTGCAATACAAAGGATCGTAAAATCCATGCAAGTGCAGTCGTACCAAAAACAACTGCAACCATTTTTTCATCAGCACTCATTTTCCCAAGTGCTGCACGTTCATTCTTAATCACTTCTTTTCCGCCTGGAATTTTTTTAAGCTCCATCGGAAAAGCAAATTTAATCAGGTACACCCATGCAAATAAAATCATCACTACAGCAAAAGGTACGCCAAACAGCATCCACTGGGCAAATGACAAATCAATATCATAGATGGCTCTAAGCTGAGCGGCCAGGATTGTGTTAGGCGGCGTCCCGATGATTGTTGCAATTCCACCAATTGATGCTGAGAACGCAATCGCAATCATTAATCCTTTTGCAAACTTATCTTTTTCAGCTTCAGCATTTTTTACTGATCCTTCTCCAATTAATGAAGACATCTGAAAAATGATCGCTGTCCCGATTGGTACCATCATCATGGCTGTTGCAGTATTTGAAATCCACATAGAAAGAAAGCCTGTCGCTGCCATAAAGCCAAGCATAATACCGCTTGTACTCGTACCAACGAAAGAAATGATGCCAAGTGCGATCCTTTTATGAAGATTCCACCTTTCAAGTGCTAAGGAAATAATAAACCCGCCAAGAAATAAAAATACAAGAGGGTCACCGTAATTCGGCGTTACCTCTCCCACCCCTACACCTGCAGCAAGCGGGAACAGAATAATCGGTAATAAAGAAGTGGCCGGAATTGGAATTGCTTCTGTGATCCACCAGGTTGCAATCCATACAGTCCCCGCAAGCACCCCTTTTGCTTCCGGTGAGAGCCCTTCAGGATTGAAAAACATCATGAGCATCATAAACAGCAATGGACCTAAAAACAGGCCAACCTTCTGTTTCGCAGAGAAATCTCTTTTCTCAGGTGAAGGCTGCCTGTAAGTCCCGGTTAATTTCCCTGAAGCCTTCGCCATTCTGTCAGGATCGTCACTCGCCGGACCATCCTGACCCATATTCGGCTTAAAAAGCAATAGCTCCTTAATCCGGTCGTGACTGTCCCACGACCGCTGCCATAATCGTTTTACATTCTCCATCCTCATCACCCCTAAAATTAAAACGCTTTCATCTTTTGCATTATAGCATGATTTTAGGAGGTAAAAGGAAATTTGACTGCTAATCCTAAAAATAGACTTTTTAACTATTATCTTTTAGCGGATACTCTATCCATTATTAGTTTTTCATCACGATAATCGGCTCAACTTTTAATTATTATTTACTGATTCAACATGGCTACCCATATTACAGGGGCAAATCGTTCCCCGCTTTTTACACTTATCAAGTATGATATGGAAAAGAGGTGATGAGATGAAATTTATCGTGATCTGGTTATTGCTCTTAGCTTATGCGGTTTTTCTGGCTCCCGGCTCTGAAGGTTCAGACCCGGTGATGGAGCAGGTATTCTCAGGAAACCTGGATGCTATTGATCCACTTGTCCTGACGGTTTTTAACTCATTAGGTATTTTCCCATTGGTTTTTCTTACGATTTTATTACGCAACGACCGTCAGAAGTGGCCTGCATGGCCGTTTTCGCTCGCAGCCTTTGCCGGAGGTGCGTTCGCGCTGCTTCCGTGGTTTGCATTCGGCGACCGTCCGAAAGAGCGTGTATTAAGAACTCCCCGCTGGATTTTGCGAATACTGCGATCAAAAGTCTGGCTGATCTTTTTACTTGTTTTCACATTCGGCAATCTTCTTACCCTTTTACAGGGCGTATCTCTGTCCGGATACAGTGAAGCCTTTATGGAGTCAAGTCTGGTTTCAGTCATGACAGTAGATTGGTTTATTTTATGGTGGCTGTCTGTCTACGCGGTTCACAGGTTTTATCCTGATGCAAAAAGAAAAGGATTGGCGTGGATTCCGATTGCAGGGCCAGTGCTGGTGTTGTTTTTCTACCACAAGGAATAATTTTTATACATTTAAAAAGCAGCCTCCACTACCTGGAAGGCTGCTTTTGATTTATCCCTGTTCAGTTTGTTTCGTTTCCTTAGAAGCATCATTTCTAACTTCTTGTTCTTTAGCCGGTGCACCCTCAGAAGATGCCTGCTTTTCACCCTGATTGGTTACCACAGTATGTGTATTACCACGATTCACCATATCAGATAACAGCTTTGATACGTCAATGCCCGTCAGCTCTTTTAATGGCTCCTGGATCTCAACCATTGTCTGCGTCACACTCTTACCATAAGAGGACACGCCGTTACCGCCGCCTGTATCAAGGATTTTAACAGAATCGATATTTTCCATCGGTTTTGCAACCTTCTCTGCAAAGATTGGCAGCATTTCAATCAGTTTCTCTGCAAGAATCACTTCACCGTGCTCAGCAATTGCCTCAGTCAGCAGTCGTCTTGACTCTGCCTCTGCTTTACCGCGCTCTAAGATAACCTGCGCCTCTGCAAGACCTTCTTCACGCTTGATGCGGGCTTTTGCTTCCCCGTCGATTTCTGCTTTTCTAGCCTCTGCCTCCGCCTGACGCGTAACAGAGTAGTAGTCGGCATCCGCTTTTGCTTTACGGATCTTATTTTCTTCTTCTTCAATATCTACCTGACGTGAACGTTCAACCTGCTGGATGCGCAGCTCTTCTTCTTTACGCTTTGCAATCAGCATTAATTCTTCCTGCTGAACTTCCTTATCAAGCTTAGCTTTTTCAAGCGTATAAGATTGCTCTGATTTCGCACGTGCACGTTCTGTTTCTTCTTTAATTGCTGCGTCTTTCAGGTCTTTATCCTTCTGCGCTGCAGCAATTTCCGTCTGACGCTTATACTCTTCTTCCTTCGCTTCTTTATCTGAATTGGCACGTTGAATACGTGTCTCCTTTTCAGAATTAGCTTCTGCGATTTCAGCAAGCTTCCGGACCTCTGCAATACGCGGACGTCCAAGGTTTTCTAAGTATCCATTTTCACTGTCAGCATCACGAAGGTCAGTCAGCCCGAGCGATGTGATACGGAATCCCATATCATCAAGCTGCTTCTGCGCAACTTCTGTTACCTGTTTGTTAAATGATTCACGGTCTTCATTGATCTGCTCAACTGTCATTTTAGACAGGATCGCACGAAGATTTGCACTTAGTACTTCTGCAATTTCATCTTCAAGTTCTTCAGATTTCTTACCGAGGAACTGCTCCGCATAGTTCGCAATTCCTTTTAACGTATCAGCGACCTTTACCATCGCTACAGCATCAGCAACAATCGGTACTCCACCATTTGTATACACGCGCGGTGTTGTCAGCTTCAGCTGGAATGACGTCAATTCAACTGGTGTAGCGGTCTGATGCATACGCAGCAGGTGTCCGCCACCACGAATGATTTTCATTGAACGCCCTTCATTGTCTGTAAAAATATTTGTTTCCTTCTGAGGATCCCCAAGCTTCGGCCCTGTAATAATCAGCGCCTGATTCGAACGCGCAGTACGGTAGCGGATTTTGTAATAAATGAAGACAACTGCTCCCGCAATCGCAAGCACGACCAGAATCGGGATAATGATCGATAACGCTGCAAATAATTCCATTATGTAGCCCCCTAGATAAAATTTGAATGTTCTAACTATATGTACGGTTAACTAGAAGAAAGGTTCCATTTTTAGCGGAAAATATCAATTATAATTTTAGACTCATGACCCGCTGCTCTCCTACTGGTCCTATAATTCTTCTGCCGGTATCTTCAAAACCTGTACGCTCATATAGTCTGAACGCAGCATCATTCTTCAGATTGACTGATAATACAATTTCATTGCACCCAGGAAACTCTTTTCCAACCCATTCAGGGAGCAATTCCATTGCCTGTCTAGCATAGCCTTTTCCCTGATGGCTCTTTGTGATGGATAGGGACGCCAGCAAATACGCAGATTCATTTTCTGTATAATGCTTTAAGCGCTCTGACTGCTCCATTATGAAAAAACCGACTGCCTTCTGATCTGTCGTGACGACAACAGGCGTCTGGTCTCCTGTCAGGCGAGCCAGCTGATCTGCGGGGTGTGTTGTAAACTGCTCCTGCTCTTTTGGCAAAAGAAAATTTGTCAGGTCCTTCTGATAAACATCTGAATAATGCTCCAGCCTGACTCTGCTCAATTACTGACACGCTCCCCATCAAGCACTTCAATCATTTTCCTGATAAATGGATATGCATCAGACTCTTCTCCTAGTGCGTTCTCAAGCCATAGGGATTCAGCCTTCATGAGCCCAACGGTTTTTCTCATTGCCTGCTCATGTTTATTTGGTGTGATGTTTTCAAGTATGTCAGTCAGTGCCTGTAATGGTTCTGCCGGCAGCGATCGCATCGCATCCTTCATTCCAAGCTGGGCACGGTGCGGTGCGTAGCGGTGTAATAATATTCGCACCAGAGATTTCGCCATCAAATGCAGGGCCTCTACTGCCCAAATGTCGTTGCCTCTATTCCAGGCTTTACGGTATTGAAATAAAAACCAGCCAATATCAAACGCCTGATATTCTGCCTCTTCAGCAGATAAAGTGAGATGCTGAAGATCTTTAAACTGGTCAAGTATATTTTCCGGATCATATAAAACGGTAAAATAATCAGTAGTTTTAAACGTTTCTTCAGTCACAGTAAAAAGGTCTACGTGCAGCAGGTTATCGTAAACCGTAATGATCTGCGGCGCAATGATAAAGAGACTTTCGTGAAAAAGCATGGGTCTGTAAACAGCCAGGTGCTCCACCCTTTTCTCTAAAAATTCATCTGACTTTTCCGGATCTACAAAGCAATACAAATCAAGATCAGAAAACTCATCTCCTTCATTTCTTCCAAGCGAACCCTTCAGCACCACTGCTTTAACTAAAGGATCCTTTTTTAAAGATTCAGTTATTTTTTGAGCTGCTTCTATCTGAACGTTCATTTCCCCACTGCCTTTCGAACATAATAAAAACCCTGTTCAGTCTATTGTAACGAACAGGGTTTCCAACTACTACCTTTTTAATGGTTAAACAACAAAAAATGTCCATACAGACAGCACAGCAGACACAGCTAAAATGATGAGGAATGGCTTCATCGCACGGCTGCGGATATCCTGCAGGCTTACGTTCAGCCCAAGTCCGACCATCGCCGCTGTCAGGAGCCACGTTGTAAGGTTCGATACAAACTCCAGTACTTCAGTTGAAACCGGAATGACCGACCCAATCACATATGTCCCTGCAATACTCATCAGTAAAAACCCGATCAGAAACCACGGAAAGCTGACTTTTGCTTCAGCCGACTCTGCTGACTTCCGGTTCATCCAGTACATCAGTATAAAGCATAGCGGAATGAGTAAGAATACTCTCCCAAGCTTTGCAAGAAGCGCCATCGCAAGGCCATCTTCCCCTGCCGGCTCCCCTGCAAGTGCCACATGGGCAACTTCATGAAGGCTTAGACCTGCCCACATGCCGTATTCAATATCTGTTAACGGTAACACGGGACGCAATAACGTATAAATAATGGCAAATACCGTTCCAAGCAGCGCAATAATACCAACACTCATTGCCGTGTCTTTTTCTCTTACTTTTAAAATCGGTGCAACCGCTGCAATCGCTGCCGCTCCACATACACCGGTTCCAACAGCAACAAGCATCGAGATCGCCTTATCCGCTTTGAAGACTTTCGCAAGCCAGACTGTTGCTGCAATCGCAAAAATGATGACTGCTGCATCTCTTAGGAGCAGACCGAATCCATCCTGCAGCACAATCTCTATATTCAGCTTCAATCCATACAGCACAATCGCTGCACGAAGCAGACGCTTAGTTGAAAAGGTAATCCCTCTTCTTAGTTTATCCGGATATCCAAAGATCTGTCTGTAAAATACTGCGAGGACAATGGCTGCTGCAAGCTGTCCTGCACGGTCAAATCCAGGTACCATCGCAAGAAAATAACCAAGACCCGCAATTAAAAATGTAAATAATACACCTGTCAGCCAGGCTGTTTTTGAATTTGTACTCATCATTTCACCCCATTCTATACTATACGCCTCGTTTTATGATTAGAAAAATTAATTATAATAACTATAAGTATTTTTGATAGAAGGACGTGATTAATATGGACCATCAGCTTTCCGTTTTTATTGCAGTTGCAGAACATCAGAGCTTTTCACAGGCGGCCAGGTAGCTTCATATGACACAATCGGCAGTCAGCCAGCACATCAAGACATTTGAAAAAGAGATCGGCGCTACGCTGCTTGAGCGGACGAATAAATATGTGAGATTGAATCAGGCTGGCGAAGTTGTCTATCAGCATGCACTTGAGATCACCAGCCTCTATGGGCGAATGCAGCGAATTGTGTATGACCTCACTAACCATGCGGCAGGTCCACTTAGGATTGGAGCGAGCTATACATTTGGTGAATATGCCCTGCCGCCACTGATCGCTGAGCTGCATCAGCTTTTCCCTGAGATTGAGCCTGTTGTCACAATCGGCAATACAGCACACATTGTGGAACTTGTGAAAAATAATCAACTCGATATTGGTATTGTTGAGGGTCATGTAAAAGAAAACAGATCACTGTCCATCGAAGCATTTGCTGAGGATGAGATGGTGGTCGTTGGAGCAGCTGACAGTCATGCTACATTTGCCGGCACTGCTGAACTGAAGGAGCAACTATGGGTCTGCAGAGAGCCTGGATCCGGCACACGTGAAGCAGCTGAAGTCGTCTTCAGGCAACTAGGTATGACGCCGAATCGGATGCTGACATTCAGCAGCACACAGGCGATCAAGCAGGCAGTAGAATCCGGCATGGGTCTGACTCTGTTATCAAAGCTTGCGATTCAAAAAGAGATTGAGTATGGAACACTGAAGGTGATTGAGGTCGATGGACTTCCTTATAAACGGACGTTCTCTACAGTAAGTGTATCGGCTTTTCAGACGAAGGCGCTGAAGGAGTTTTTAAGATTGCTGTATCGGCGGGATTAGATTGAGTAATGATATCTGCCAGATGGTTCCCCCCGGCTCTTTATGCCCTTAGGTCACAAGCATAAAAGCTTTTAGTTTCTTAAGGGCATGAAGTGAATAGGTGCTGTAACGCAGGTGTTGAGGATGTAGTTTGAAAAAGTGAAAAGGTGATGGAATAACGTCCGGAGCTGATCGAATAAAGTGAATTGATGAAGGAATTCAGCGTGCTGACTGGACCTCAGGCTGAATGACTGCAAGAGGTGAGTGAAAAAGTATAAAAGCTGATAGATATATCGCAAAAGATGATGTATTAACCCGCATGCCACCCTGCTCTATCATCCTCCGCTATGACGACCCGCAGCCATAAAAAATAAGCAGGCACCCCACCTGCTCACCTTTTAATACAGCTTATGCTCATAACTGTTTTTCAGCTTTTCTTCCACGCCTTTTTCAGTCAGGTCAGGCAGCTTTGCGTGCGCCTGAATGATTTTAGCGGGCTTTGGAAGTTGGTCCTTTTCAAGCCAGGTTTCCGGCTTCCAAAGACCTGATCTGATGAAGGCTTTTGCGCAGTGAATAAAGCATTCATCTGCCCGTACGCGAATCGCAAGGAGCGGAGGCTTCCCATTGACCGACATCTGCTCAAGCACAGTCTGGTCAGTCACAAGAACGGCCTGACCATTTATTCTCAGCGTTTCTCCAAGCCCTGGCACCATAAATAGTAATCCAATGCGTGAATTTTTCAGGAGATTGGATAGTGAATCTGCCCGCTTATTTCCCGGCCGCTCCGGAATCAGCAGGTGTTGATCATCTTCAACCACGACAAAGCCCGGCGCGTCTCCTCTAGGGGAAGCATCACAAAAACCGGCTTCATCAGCTGTAGAAATGGTCAAAAATGGCGACCTGCTGATAAATGCGCGGCAGTGCTCATCAATATGATCAATCACTTTGTTTTGCACAAGTTGGCTGGGCTCACCTAAGTATGCTCTCAATTGTTCTTCTGTCTGAATATCTCCGATCATGCTGTCTTTCTCCCAACTCTTTGTGACAGGAAAAATGCAAGACTGGCTGAAGTGAGTACAATAAGGCTGTTCACAAAAGGCATATTTTCTGCAATTGACCGGGTGCCTGAACCAGGTTCATATGTAAAGGTTAACCAAAAGCCTGTTCCGATTTGATAAGCAGTTAGTAAAAGTATTAAACTGCCAATAAAGATGAAATATTTTTTCATGCTTATCACCCCTTTGTTATTTTACGTGTGACATACCCAAAAGTTTCAGTCAATAGAAGTCGTCTTCATTTACAGTAACAAAGAATATGACAATAATAGAGGAAATCATTTTAAAGGAGCACGCGATGAGTTACTCAATCTTTAGATGGATTCATATTGTTTTAACGGGCATCATTACTGTTCCGGTCACTTTATTTATGGCTTCAGGCGCAATCGGTGAAAATGTTGAAAATGAGTTATTTCCTGATCCCAGCTTTTTGATTTTGATTGTTGTCTGGCTTGCAGGTGCCGTTCTGATGTTTTTTAACAGGACAAAAGTGATTGGGATGATTTTAACTGTATTACCCTCTATATTTTACGTGACAGTGATCATTTACTTTCTGATTATTCCTGCCCTGACCTTCTGATGCTGCATCCTCTCCATGGTTTATAAATCCTGAAAAGTGGAAAGCAGAAAATAATAAGCTTTTACAGGAGAGGATGCAGACCATGAAAACCATTGATGAATATTTTCCGGATACATATATACAATCGAGGGAGACTTTTCGGAGTAATCTTGATAAAGTCAGGCTTTACTGGCCTGACGCTGAGTTGACATCGCGTCCGATCGGTAAAGAAGAGGACAATACGATTGATATGATCTATTCGCCAGGTACAGAAACCAACGAGCGCGTATTAATGATGACTGCCGGTGAACACGGAATTGAAGGATATGCCGGTGCAGCGATGCTTGATGTATTTATACAGGAAATGGCGAATCAGATAGACCCGAAACGCACAGGTATCTGCCTGATCCATGCAGTTAATCCATGGGGCATGCGGAATTTCCGTCGTGTCACTGAAAATAATATTGACCTGAACCGGAACTATCTTGTCAATCCTGACCAGGTGCCGCAGGACGTAAATGAACACTACGAAAATGTGATGAAAGTGTTTTTACCAAATGGCATCATTGATAACTACCGCCTAGCAAGAATTGATCTTCAGACAAAGCTTGCAAAGGGACTGGTCTCAGAAGGTTATAATGGTCTGACAAAAGCAAAAGGAATGGGACAGTATGAGTTCCCAACAGGCGTCTATTATGGTGGCAAGGAAAAAGAGGAGAATGCTCAGTTTCTCCAGGCGATTCAGGAAAAACTGCTGTATGAATATCCACGTGTCATTCACATGGACTGGCATACGGCGCTCGGCCCGACAAATGAAGTCACAATGGTCATGAGTGAGGATGACGGGCGAACACTGAAAGAGTTGAAGAAAACATACGGTCTGAAAAATATTCAGCAATTTACACCTGACGTGACAAAGGGTGATTCCACGCACCATTTTCACGCGCTGAAAAACCGTCACTACCCTGATACGTACCTGTTCTCAGCATTATTTGAATTTGGTACACTTGGAACGAGCATGAGTGCTTCGCTGCGTGAATTTATGACGATCATTTTAGAGAACAGACTTCATCATGATGGTGCTGTGGAGGAAAAAGACAGACAGGCTATTCTGGATGAGTTCAAAGCGATGTTTTATCCGGAAGATCATGAGTGGCGCCTTGCTGTATTGACTGAAGGACGTAAAGCGATGAAGAGTCTGCTGCAGAATGAAGGGTTATTTACAATTAGAGGCTGAATGTGAAAGAGGGTTCCCTGTTTTGAATGGGGGAACCCTCTTTTTTATGGTTTGGAGTGGGGGCTGGTTTTCGGGTCACATCGGCTGGAATTAAGGTCACATCCGGAGAATTTCGGGTCACGTTTAGCGAATTTCAAATCACCTTTTTGGCGGACCCGGATTTTCGGGTCACATTCTCTATTTTTCAGGTCACATTCAGACCGATTTCAGGTCACCTCCGCGCCATCTCAGGTCACATCCACATTCGCGTCCGCGTCATACACAACAATCAACCGCTAACCCCAATTCCCTCTGCGTTCTTTCTGCAGAAACTCAATAAACAAGTCCACACCCTGCAGCGCATTATTTCTAATCCGTCTCAGATATTCATCCTTATAATCACTATCACTTTCCGCAATGCGCTTCAGCATAAAATCCCTGGTCTGTGTCACGACCTCGGTACGCTTTAATTTTGCTTCCTTGGATAAAGCCATGCCAATCGCACCAAGTACAGCAAACAGCAGAATGGCCGGTATAATTTCTGCTGAAACGCCAAACGGCAGAATAATTAAAAACAGGTTCAGTACAGATACGACAACAAGCGGTGTGCCCCAGAGTCTGTATTTTAAAAACTGCTTCGTAATCGGCTCGATCTTATCGTTTAGCTTCGAAAGCTCCTGTTGAATATACGGCGGGTATTGCTCAAGCTTTTTATCCATCATTTTTACCCCTCCTCTATATCAAATATCATAATTCAATTATACTTTTTTCAATCTTCTAACGTCAAAAACGCTGTCTTATGAAAACTTTTTAAGCTTATACAAAATAAAAGCACCTCACTCTACTCAGCAAGGTGCTCTCGCTCTCTAAAAAATATAATAATAAACCATATGAAAAAACACAGGTGCTGTATAAGTCAGACTATCAACTTTGTTAATGGTCTTACTTTCAATCACGCGTCCATTCACTGTTTCCTTTAAAAAGAAGTTACGCTTCAGCACAGACATTACGACTGTTCCAAAGAAGCCGGTCACGCCGATCAGCAGACCTGAGAAGATACTGAAGCTCAGAGACATCGGTGTGATATAAGGTGCAATCACAACGGATAACAGTACAGTTCCCGCTACCCCTGCAATAAATCCTTCCCACGTCAGATCAGGATTGGCAGAGGCCAGCACTTTCTTTTTACCGAACTTTTTCGATACGAGTAAATGAATGACGTCATTTGCCTGCGTGAGCGGTACTAAATAAAGCACCATCAATGCCCCGTATTGCTCAGCAATCCTAACGTCATGCCTTGTAATCTCAGGCATTGTCGCAAACAGCGCAAGATGACTGATCCCAAACACAAGCAGCATCAGCCCCCACTGCGTCATGCTGACAGACTTTAAAAAGCCGGCGCTGCCATTTCTGAAGATCCTGACGAGTGGCAGGAATAAGAATACATAGATTGGAATAAAGACAATAAACATGCCATACCAGCCGATATAGATCCAGAAAAAGTTCAACGGAATTGCAAGGTAAGCCCAGATGAAAATTCTTCTGTCCTGTTTTCTCGTCTCAAGCATTGAAAAATACTCACGGAGTGCGAGGAAGCATAGGATCATCAGAGAGATCAGCGAGACTGTCGGGTGAAACGCCATCGACAGCACAAAGATAATCGCCATCCCCCACCAGAGTTTTGTTCTGATCATTAATTCATCATATTTATCGCTGCCCTTATTTTTCCTCTTATGAAAGTATGTTATAACTGAAACAACGAGACTGACCAAAATTAATATTAAGAAAATAAAATATATGTATTGCAACACATCATTCAACTGCTTCACCTCAACTTTCCTGAAGGGAGTGACAACTTTTTTGGATGATCAAAAGATTTATATTCTATTAACAGACACCGGCACCGCCTTTACCAAAACGATTAAACGCTATACAAAAGCGCCCTACAATCATTCCTCCCTTTCTTTAGACCGGGAGCTGATTCAATTATATAGCTTCGGCCGCAAAAATCCTAATAACCCCTTTAATGGTGGTTTCGTCCAGGAAGATGTGCTGAAGGGCACCTATAAAAAGTTTCCTAATACGACCTGTGCTGTATATGAAATGACCATCACTACCCGTCAATACGAAAAAATCACCAGAATGATTCGTTTATTTCAAAAAAAGGACCGGAAAACGATTTATAATTTGCTCGGTGTATTCGGTGTGGCTTTTAAAGAACCGTTTGAACCACATGGCTCTTACTTCTGCTCACAATTTGTTGCAGAGATTCTGCACCGGGCAGGCGTAAAGCTTTGGGATAAGCTTCCTGCACTTGTTGAGCCGGATGACTTCAGGAAATTTGAGAAAACAGTGTTAATTTATGAAGGGCTGCTGACTGGATATGAGCCTGTATCCGAACGTAAAAAAGCAGAGTGATCGCGCACTCTGCTTTTCTTTAAAAATCATATTCTTCAATCATTCTTTTCGTAATCAGTTCATATCCTTTTTCATTCGGATGCAGGGCATCACTGAAATACTCTGTGCTTTTCTCTTTCAAAATACCATCCGTTGCGATAAATTTCACGCGCGGATATTCCTCCACCATACTTTTACTTAAGTTATTCCAGTCATCTATAATCTGCTGGATTTCCTCGTTTTCTGGATAAGGGTTAAACAGCCCTAAAAACAGAATCGGTGCCTCGGGATTCTCTTCACGCAGAATAGTTAAGATCTCTTCAAGGTTCTTTTCATAATCCTCTTTACCTGTCTGAATACGATCATCATACAAGGGATTCAGATCTCCGCCGTTTGTTTTGATCAAATCATTCGTTCCGATAAATACGGTAAAATACTCAGCGTTCTTTAAGGTTGCTTTCACTTCTTCATCCTCAAGCTGGGCAAGCAATCCATCTGTCTGCTGACCCGGGATTCCATAATTATAGACAGTCAGCGGTTCTTCGCGATTTTCATTCACCACTTCTTCAAGATTTTCTGCATACCCCGCGCCCGACTGATCACCAACACCATAGGTTAATGAATCTCCGAGTGCCACGAGCTCCTGCCCGCGCTCAGGTGTATTATGGTCATATATCCATAAACCACCGGCACCTGCTGCAAGAACAATCAGTGCCAGGATTGATATTTTCACTTTATTCATTTAAAAAACCTCCTAAGGAATATGGATTCCCCGGGAGGTTCTGATCAAACTCATCTGCTTGTTTTGTCATTAAAACGTTATATTAAGCGGGTCTGATTACCCTATTTCTCGTTTACAATAACAGCCGCATAGCGATCATGCGCCATGCTTCTGCCATCAACACCTTCATAGGCTTCTTTATCTTTAAAGTATTTGAAGCCGCCCACAGTATCACGGTAAGTCATCCGCTTTAACAGCTGTTCCGTCGTCAGCGGGAACCCGTCTTCACTTTCAAGCTTCAGCCCCATTGCGCGGTAGCCGACGGTCTGACCACAGCTCTTCAGCTGGGCAAGTTCGAGTCCCCACATCACTGCAGTTGGCGTGACGAGTGCATGAAATGCTTCATTTTTGATTTTCTTTCTCAGTGCATATTCAACACCTGCTGTGACAGCACTTGATACAGCTAAGTCGATTAAAATGGCTTTCAGCCGTCTCTTCGTTACATCTTTCATCATTGATCTGCTCCTTCCGAAGGATACGTTTTTTGTAAAAATTCAATTGACTGCCTGATTAGTTTCTTCAGCACATCCGTATGTACATCATCAAGCTTATTGATATACACACATGCTTTACCCGAAGTATGCTTACCAAAATCCTCAAGCAGCGCCTCCCGTTCAGCATCACCTGTTGCAAAATACAGGCTGATCTTTGCTTTCCTCGGCGAAAACCCTACAAGCGGTGCATCACCTTCGTGACCGGTTGGGTACTTGTAATGATAAGAACCGAACCCAATGATGCTCGGTCCCCACATTTTTGCTTCATAGCCTGAGGTTTCCTCGAAGATTTCAAGCAGCCTATATGCATCCTCGCGCTTTTTGGGAGAATCCACCGCTTCAATAAATTCAATGACACTGCCATCGTGCTCTTTTGTCTTTTGTTCGTAAGCCAATCCCCTTACACCTCCCGCTTAAGATAAAGCATCGTTCCATTCACGCCCGCAAGCTCCCAGCCTTCGCTGCCCAGATCATTAAGCATTGTGATCATCATACGCTCGACTTCACCAGGGTAATTTGATCTTGCTTGGATATACTCAATCCGGTATTCAAATCATTTCATTTTAAAAACACCTCCGACTATTTCGCTTTTCTCTTTTGCATCAATAAATATCCGCCTCTATATAACGCAATCATTCCATTGATTGCTGCTGCAAACGTTACGATATGCAAATAGAGCGGTACGGAACCGTCACTGACCGGACCGATCCGCTCATGAAAGTAACTAAAATAGATGAGCTGCACTGCAAGTCCGACGAGCAATATACCACCAGCGATCAAAAGCCAGGCACGCATATTTGATCACTCCTTTACTTACATACGATGATTACGCTGAAAAGATTCATTCTCCCTGCCATTTCTCTTCACGCCACTCAAACCATCTGCCATGTCCATCTGTATCACCAATGACGTGTCTGGTGCAGCGTCCGTTCACATATAAATCCACACGCAGCTTTCCATCAGTAATATTATTAAAAATATGAGCGGTATCTCTCACTTCACCTAGTGACTCAACTTTCTCCATCAAGTCTTCCCTCACATGCGCAGGCATTTGATTCGCTACATGCGTGTGGAAAATGCAGAGCAGGCTTTTCTCACTCATCTTTTCAGCCAGTTCAGGAAGCAAAGTGACACCATTCCCTTCTACAAGTTCAGGCGGATCATTCCTCAGAATCATAGATGCCTGATCAAAGTTTTCCCTTCTGTCATGGTGCTCAGGCCAGATCAGTGCTTTTAACCAGAGACGGTCGTCCTCATTGGTGAGATCACTGATATTCAGATCCACACCAACACGGCGATTAATAGGCGGCATACTCTCTGACAGGGCAGGCAGACGCCCGTTTCTGACTTTAGACGATAATGTCAGCATTGACGACTGATTTCCGTATAGCGTATCACCATACGAGTAAGCATACTGATCCCACAGCAGCTGAAGACCTGCACTTGTCCCAATTTCAATCAGTGACAGCGGCTTTTTCACTTCTCTGTATAAAGACACAAAGACCGGATATAAATAAGCGCACCTTCTTACTTCATTCGTCTGCACACGGCGCGTTTTTAACAAATTACGAATCTGTTCATGATGAGTCAGTACGAATTCCTTAAAAGCCGGAAAAGGAGACTGACCTGTTTCCGGTTTTTCTGTCAGACTTGGATAAAAGGCTCTCAACACATGATGAGGCTCCTTCGTCAGTAAATACTGAACCGCTCCAAATAGCAGGTTTGGTACAGGCTGTCCTTCTTTGGCATCCTGACATATGTCAAGGATTTCTGAGTCTTCTGCGATATTTAACGATAATGCTTTGTAAAATGGACTTGATCCCTCACATTGTTCAATTGCAAACTGTTTAAATGCGTGTGACAACTGACTGTTCATATGCGTCCTCCCATTTTCCCCTGTTAACGTAGTTTCTTCTATACAGGAAGTGCGAAATCCTGCATATGGAAATTTACATTTCGATTGCTTGCCCATGCTGAATCAAGAGCGTATGCTAAAAAACAGAGATAACGTTTCAGGAGGGGTACATATGATTGATTTACGCAGTGATACAGTGACAAAACCCGATGAAAGAATGAGAAAAGCGATGTATGAAGCTGAGGTTGGTGATGATGTATATGGTGAAGATCCGACCGTTAACCGACTTGAAGAGCTTGCAGCTGAAGTACTCGGAAAAGAAAGTGCGCTGTTTGTGACAAGCGGTACGCAGGGCAATCAGATTGCAGGCCTCGTTCACTGCAGACAAGGTCAGGAAGTGATCATGGAATCCCAGGCCCACCTGTTTTTATATGAAGCGGCGGCAATGTCAGCTTTAGCCGGCGTACAGATTAAAACACTTAAAGGTACACGCGGTGCAATGAACCCTGCTGAAGTTGAAGCAGCGATTCGCGGAGCAGATATTCACGAGCCGGAGACGGGGCTGATCACACTTGAAAATACACATAATAAAGCAGGCGGTGCGGTGCTTCCACTTGAAAATATGCGGGAGATTTATGACATCGCACGTCAGCATCAGATCCCGGTTCATTTAGATGGCGCACGGCTTTTTAATGCGCAGGCAGCAACCGGAATTTCCGTAAAAGAATACGCACAGTACACGGACACCGTTCAGTTCTGCCTGTCAAAAGGACTCGGTGCACCGGTCGGCTCGATCATTGCAGGATCACATGACTTTGTTAAAAAAGCCCGAAAATGGCGTAAGCGTCTTGGCGGAGGCCTCAGACAGGTCGGCGTGATTGCCGCACCGGGAATTATTGCGCTTGAAAATGCAGAACGCCTGAAAGATGATAACGCCAATGCTAAGAAATTGGCAGACGGCCTCCTGAATATTAAAGGGGTTGTCATTGATAATGAAGTGGAAACAAATATTATCCTGATGAACCTTTCAGATTCCGGGATTGAAACAGCAGTTTTTCTTGAGCAGCTAAAAGAAAATGGCATTATTGCAGGCGGATTCGGACCTGGCATTGTCAGATTTGTTACGAATAACGGTGTGTCAGAGGAAGATGTTGATGAGACTTTGAGAGTGGTTCAGAAAATCATGGGGGCTTAGTCTTTTTAAGTGATGGGGGATTCCTTCAATTTGGCTGGAAATCTCCTCATTCTGAAAAGCATCCCTTCAATATTAGGAATAATTCCATCAATCCTGGAAAATATCCCTTCATTTGCTTTTAAAATAGCCTATTTCGATCAATCACACTGAGATTTACATCAATGCTAAACGGAATTCCATCAACTCTTCACTTTTCCCATCACCACTAGAAACAACAAAACCTCCCGCAATCAGCAGGAGGTCCATTTTTCCCTATTACGAAGTCATTCTCTCTTCTTCAATAGACTCCGCTTTTGCAGCTTCTTTTCGTCTTTCTTTTAAAAACAGCACAAGCACTGCGCCGATCACTGCCATACCGGTTGCGACTGTAAATGTCAATCCGTATCCGGCATACAATGCGTCAGCTGACACTGCAGCTTCAAGCTGTTCAGCACCAAGCCCTGCGTAGTTGGACATGTCCGGCTCAAAGTTCAGTGACACCTGTGTCATGATCGTAATCAGAATCGCCGTACCAATCGCAGCCCCTACCTGCTGCATCGTGTTTGCCATTGCTGAACCATGCGCATTCAGCTTTGCAGGAATCTGGTTCAATGCGTGCGTCATGACAGGCATCATACCAAACGATAATCCGAACATACGGATCGCATATACAATCGTAATCGTCGTAACTGAAGTCGTAGCATCAAGCGTTGTGAAGAAGAATGTGGTTACAACAACAATCAGCATGCCTGGAATCGCAAGCTTTTTCACGCCGAACTTATCAAACAGAATGCCTGTAATCGGCGACATGATCCCGATCACAATCGCACCAGGAAGCAGCATCAGACCTGAATCAAGCGCACTCAGCCCACGCGCCGTCTGCATATACATCGGAAGAATTGTCTCTGCACTGATCATCGCAATAATGACAAATACTGAAACCACCAGACCGATCGAAAAATCTCTGTTCTTAAATACTCTAAATTCAAGCAGAGGTGTCTCGAGTCTAAGCTGACGCCACACGAAGAGTCCAATAATCAGGAACCCGCCGGCTACACAGGAAATAACGAGTGCATCATCCCAGCCACGTTCAGATCCTGTACTGAAACCATACAATAATCCGCCAAAACCAAGTGATGACATCACAATCGAGATGATATCTACACGCGGGTTTGTCTGTTCTGTTACGTTTTTAATAAAAATGAATGCCATAATCCATGTGAGCACTGCGATCGGAAGCACTGCGTAAAACAGCATGCGCCAGTTATAATATTCGATCAGTAACCCTGAAAGTGTCGGTCCGATCGCCGGTGCAAATGAGATCACAAGCCCCATCAGCCCCATAGCCGTCCCGCGTTTTTCAACCGGGAAAATATTTAACAGCACGGTCATCATAAGCGGCATCATCACACCTGAACCCATCGCCTGCACAATTCTTGCCACAAGCAGCAGCGCAAACGAATCTGAAAAAGCCGCGACTGCCGTTCCGAACGTAAATACTGTGATCGCTGTGATAAAAATCTGCCTCGTTGTAAATTTACCGATGAAAAACGCTGAGATTGGAATCATGATTCCGTTTGTCAGCAGAAATGCTGTCGTCAGCCACTGTACCTGATGCGCACCAATATCAAAATGCACCATAATCTCAGGCAGCGCCGTTGCAAGCAGCGTTTCATTTAGTAATGCAAAAAAGGCACCCATCAGCATAACCGCTACCATAGGACCTTTTCTTATATGCTGAAAAGATTCTGTCATTCGAATCATCCTTTCTATATAAAAATCACAGAGTTTATCATATAGGATTCTTTACTGGTTTTGTATGATCAATTTACCTATAATGTACAGATAAACGACAGTGTAGGAGAAATGTCTATGAAAAAAGAAGATTTGCGAGTGAAGAGAACGAGGAAACTGTTATTTGATTCATTGATTCGTTTGCTAAATAAACCAGGCATGACGTTTGAAGGTGTCACGGTTCAACAGATCTGTGAGGATGCTATGGTCCACCGGTCAACGTTTTACTCCCATTACACAGATAAGTATGACTTATTTATCGTAGAGCTTGGCCGGCTTGATGACAGGTTAGATGAAGCTGACCGGGTGATGCGGCTGAAAAAACCTTTTACGATGATGCAGAAGCTGGACTATCTGGAGGAGCTTGAGCATGTGTTTTTAGCAAATCAGAACGACGTGTATCTGGCTAACCGGCTGCAGCAGTCCTTTAAGAAAAATATAGAGCGAGATCTAACTTTGTTGAGTGCTGAAGCGGATAAACTTGATGTGCCGCTTGATATGTATGCAGAATTTCACTCAGGAACCATTGCGATGCTGCATATGTGGTGGCTCAGACAGGATAAAGCTTATACGGCTGAGGAGATGGATGGGTATTTTGAGCGGTTGATGGGGTGAAGTGGGGTTGATCGGTTCTTAGAAAAGTCGTAGTTGTTCTTAGAAAATAGCCTGCAGTTCGTAGAAAAACATGACTGCTTCTTAGAAATGCATTAGTTGTTCTTAGAAAAAAACAACACGTTCTTAGAAAAGTATCAAAAGACCTATCCCGCCCCACGAAAAAACTGCCTCGCTAAAGGCAGCTTTTTCATATTTCCCATCATGTACCGCAAAACGTCCGGTATGGTCCGGCATCAGGATCCGGCCCTGAACAATAAGGCGTTTGATCCTCACTGTAAGCGTAAGGATCACGCAACACATCAAGCAGACGGTTCATCACGCTAAGGTCCTCGCGCTCAACTGCCGCTGCAATCGCTTCTTCCACACGGTGATTCCGCGGAATGACATTTGGATTGTGCTGCTTCATCACGTCGCGGACTTCCTCAGGTGACGCCTCCTGACGCGCAAGACGTTCATTCCAACGCTCCAGCCAGTCAGCAAATTCTTCACCGGCAATCGGCACTTCACCGAGCGTCAGTTTTCTGAATGTGTTTGTGAAATCCGCTTTGTTTTGATGCATCAGATTCAACAACTGCTCAATCAGCTTTTCATCATCAGCCTCTTCACTTAACAATCCAATCTTTTTACGCATGCCGCTATGCCAAGCGTTAAAATACAGATCCTTATACTGATTCATCTGATTTTGAGCAAGCTCGATCGCTTTTTCCTGATCTTCATGCAGGACCGGCACAAGACTTTCTGCAAAGCGCGCAAGGTTCCATCCGCCGATGTGCGGCTGATTTCCATATGCGTAACGGCCCTGCACGTCAATTGAGCTGAACACCGTTGAAGGATCATAATGGTTCATAAATGCACACGGTCCGTAGTCAATCGATTCACCGCTGATTGTCATATTGTCTGTGTTCATCACGCCATGGATAAAACCGACGAGCTGCCACTGTGCAATAAGCTCCGCCTGCTTTTTCATGACTTCCTGCAGCAGCGCAAGATATGGATTTTCAGTCTCCAGCACATGTGAATAGTGACGCTTGATCGCATAATCGGCGAGCGCTTTGACGTTTTCAGCTTCTGTGAGTCTGACTGCATATTCAAATGTTCCAACACGTAAGTGGCTTGAAGCTACACGCGTCATTACAGCACCTGTCAGTAATCTCTCCCGTCTGACAGTTTCACCAGTCAGCGTCACTGCAAGGCTCCGGCTTGTCGGAATTCCAAGACCGTGCATCGCTTCACTGATAATATACTCACGAAGCATCGGCCCAAGCGCTGCACGTCCATCACCGCCTCGTGAGAATTTAGTGCGGCCTGATCCTTTCAGCTGGATATCTTTCCGTTCTCCAGCGGGTGTGATCTGTTCTCCAAATAATAACGCACGACCGTCTCCAAGCATCGTGAACTGTCCAAACTGGTGCCCGGCATATGCCTGTGCAATCGGTTCAGATCCTTCAGGGACTTCATTTCCCGCGAGGATTTCCTCTTCATCTGCCAGAACTTCCGGATCCAGTCCAAGTTCTTCTGCGAGGGGCTCATTTAATATAAATAGTTCTGGGCTTGCTACCGGATTCGGCTCCATTTTTGAAAAAAAGATGTCTGGAAGCTTTGTATAGGATTGTTCGAGCTTCCATCCTGCTTTTGTTCGCTGAGTCATCGTGCATCCCTCCTTTGGCTATTATCTCCTGATTTCAGTGTAACATGCCGGGGGTCGTTTTCCGTTTTGAGCGCTTATTGATTTAGAATAACCGTTTTAAATCCGTCAGATGCTCGATCTCGTATTCAAAATCATTAACTTCTCCAAAACCATACTTCGCAAATACAAATGGTACACCGGCTTTGCGTGCTGCATCACGGTCCCCTTGTGTATCTCCTACATAAACTGGATTTTCAAGCCCATTCCGTTCAATGACCAGCTTAATATTTTCACCTTTTGAAAGCCCTGTTCTGCCGGGATTCTCAAAGTCATCAAAAAAGCGGTCAAGCTTATGATACTGATAAAAGGCTTCAATATAGCCTTCCTGACAGTTACTCACGATAAACAGGCGGTACTTTTCAGAAAGATAAATCAGCGTATCTTCAAGTGCCGGATACAGCTCTCCACCATTTTCAGCTACATAGGGGATTTCGATTTCTGTTAAATAATCCATCACTTCTTTTTGATCCTCAATGCTTAACTCCGGGAAAAAGATCTGTGAAATTTCATGCATCTGCTTTCCCATTGTCTGCTTCAGATCTTCAAGTGTGAGCTGCTTATCAACTTTAGGGTGCTGCTCGATCGCTTTATTCCACGAAGTTAACACGGTTTCCCGCGGGTCCCACAGTGTGCCGTCAAGATCAAAAATAATACTGTCCATTTGTCATTCCTCCAAAAGTGCTTTTGTTAGGGTTTACCCGATTGTTGCAGGGTGTATGTATGATTTCATTTTACACAATAAAAACCTGACAGTAACTACTGCCAGGCTACCCTTTTATCGATCACGAAACTCCTTCAGCATCTCAAGTCCCATTGTCACGCCATGACTCATAGCAGAACCCCCGCCATAGGCTGCTGCGACCATCAGTGTTTCATGAATCTGCTGGTCGGTACAGTCATGCCCGACACATTGATCCATATGGTAAGCGATACTTGATTCGTCGCCGTCTTTCACAGCAATCGCAAGTGCAGTCAAGTGCTTATGAGAGCGTTCAATTTCACCACTTTCGAATGCTTTTCCCGTAAATCTGTTGTACTCACTGACTGCTTCAGGAAGTGCTTCGTGCACCTCTTCGATTCCTTTTCTGTATCGATCTAAAACTTCTTCACCGTTAATATTCATTTTCCCACTCCTTCACTAAATTCAATATTATGCCATTCCTCTTTCAGTGGATGACTAAACTGTTGAATGTGCTCAGAAGTTAGGATGACCTTTGGCGGCATTCTGTATACTTTAGTGAATGAAAAAATACAGTAGTCCTGCGATCAGCAAGTTGGGCAGTGTCAGTAAAAATGAAGACTGCGTGATTTGAGTCCGTTCATTGCGCATTTCCTTAGACTCATTCGCAAAGTTCGAGCCTGCTTCATGACCACTTGGCATTGCACCTGAAGAAAAGATCATCAGGACCAGAAACAATGCGCCCAGCCCTGCCGGAATCGTATAGATCTCTGCCGCTCCCCAAATGATCCATGAGAGGATGAGCCCAACTACTGCAAGACCTGTGCCGATACCGATTAACTTCATCGTATCACCCCTTCTTCCAGATTAAAACGCACCCGATCCACCGCCGCCTCCACCAACTCCGCCTGCTGAACCAGTCGATGCTGATGAAGCAGCAGCTGTAGCTGAAGCCTGTGCATTAGCGGACTCAAAGCCTGGTGAAATGGCAACTGATAACAATAATAATGTAGCGATATCTATACCACCATGGTCCATGGAAGGTGTTAATCCTGCAAATTTCTTCTCTATTGGACCTGAAATTTTTTCATCATTCGTTCCGACACCATATAAGTAAACCCTCATCTGATCGTCTTCAGTCCAGTGATCAGTGTCCGGATTCTTTTTCACACGCTGCCATTCTCTATTAATCATGACACCTTCAAGCGTTCGTGGGTGGTAAGCAAGGACAAATGTGACTAGTCCACCTACAAGTAATACAGTGAAAAACAATGCCGGTAAAAGGTCAAACAATGGGAACAGCACCAGGAATGGAACCAGTAGAGCCACTGCAGCGAGCACCAATTTGCGCTGAGTGCTGACCTTCTTACTGAATCCGGCTGCCTCTACTTCCTTTTTAATCGCTGCATGCCATTTCGCCTCATAATCCTGATAGATTTTCTGGTTAGATTCTTTTTTAGCAAACGCTTCTACCTGTTCGATTGTAAAGGTCTCACCATCACCAATCGTATCAAACAGCCATTCTGTTAAAATGCGCTCATGATCCAGCATTCCATTTCGATTAACGATCCGGAATTCACGTTCTGTTTCCTGTATGACGTGGCCTTTTCTAACCAAATCCAGCAGGGCTGCATTGATTGCCTGACCTGTCATCATATGATAATAGTTGAACGAAATTGTCCCCATCAGAGACAGAATTTCACGCGGAGGACCGTTTGGCGAAAGCTTTTCGCCTGCTTCACGCTTCACTCTGCGCGCTCTGACCCATGCGCGGACACAGAGTACAGCCAGTAAGGTCGCTGCCAGCACAAGGATAACCAGCCCGATATTCCTGATCCACGTTTGCGTTTCAGCAAAAGCGGCAGCTTCTTTTTCCTGCGTATCAATCGCAGCCATCAGCTCAGGTCGGATCTCACCACTACCTTCTGCTGCAAATACTGATGCGTCCCAAGCCGCTCTCACATCACCATTTTCACCTTCAGAGACATGCCCAAGGTCGAATGTCACAACACCTGTTGCATCTGTTTCAGCAGTCCCTTCAGCTTCATCGTAGCCAAGCGCCAGCACGTCATCGGTTGGTGCCGGCGGCGTAAGCGTGATCACCATATTTTCATAATCCGACTCATTCTCTGCGCTGAAAAATGGCCAGTAAAACTCACCCATATCCTCATAGATGGTTACGCCGTCTTCAATCACATAAGTTACTGTAACCGTAATGGTTTCATCATCCCCACCGCGGTAAATGCGATATAAGTTGTTCTCCTCTTCTACATTTAGCGCCTCTGTGCCTTCAAAAGCCTGCACATCAGTAATTGTCTGCCCGTCACTTGGCGGGATTAGCGAGCGGGTAATCCCATTGAATTCTCCGTCAAATTCATAAGTATGATTTTCAGTCACAAAAACATCGCCAGATTCCTGAACCTCTGCCTCTATTTCAGAGCGTTCAATTGAAAAATCCACAGCAAGAGCCTGTCCCGGAAAAAGGAAAAGCACGCCAAGCAGCACGGTCATTGTGGTTTTAAGTACGTTCATTCTCGTCACCTCTTACATAAGTTACGTATATGAGGGTGAAAAGGTTTCAATTTTCTGTCATCTGTACTGATCAATCCGTTCCAAAATAGTTAGGTAGAATGCCGTCTGATGAGGAACAAACGCCTCTATTCCAACTGACTGATCTATATTTATTTTTTCGTTTCCGATTATCTTAAACCCCTGAACTCTCACCTCATCACACTCACCTCTGCAAAGACTGCGAAATGATTCAAGGTCTGTCCTGATCATCCCGGCTACTTCTTCATCCTGAAGTTCAAAATCACCATCCCTAAAAGTTCCTTTCAACAGAAACGTATGCGCAAATTCCTTATCAATAAAACTACCTCTGTCAGCTACACATTCAATGACACCAAGTGAATTCAGCTGATCAAAAGGGACATGGATGCCAATTTCCTCCTGCATTTCCCTGATGCCATCACGAACGGTTTCACCGGAGAGCAGATGACCTGCAGCAGTAATATCTAAAAGCCCGGGATAATCTTTTTTATCCTCACTGCGCAGCTGGAAATAGAGTGAGTCACCATCTACAAGCCAGCAGTGAAACGTCTCATGCCAGTAGCCTTTTTCATGAACTTCAGATCTCGTCTTTTCACCTATGTATTGATGCTTCTCATTAAATACGCTTAGTCGTTCTGATTCCATGGTGCCTCCTTAGTCTGCTTCACGCCACACACGCGCCACTCTTTTCTGATCTCCGTCAAACACATACACATCCGGATTACTCAGCCGCTGCCATCCACCAAATCCAAATCCTGCGTCATATTTGCTCAGGAAATGGGACATGATGCCACCATGCGTGACAATCAGCGTAGTACCTTCCTTTTTGCTTGCCGCCTCCACCACTTCACTCATCCTCTGTTCCGCTTCTTTTGCTGATTCCCCGCCTTCAAACACAAGTTCTGTGTCAGAAAATGATTGTTCAAGCTTTTCAAGCCAATCCGGCAGATTTTCAGTACTCAACACTCTTTCTGAAAGATGCTGATTTATATGTATGTCTATCTTTTTATTTTTTGCTAAAGGCTGTATTGAATTCACCGCTCTTTTAAAAGGACTTGAAATAATGCGTTTTACATCGATCTCATTAAAAAAGTGAACCAACGCTTCAGCCTGTCTTACACCAACCTCTGTTAAAGCAGCTTCAGGCTCCTGCCCTTCTGCCTTGCAGTGTCTAATTAAATACACCTTGCCCATATCCTCACCCCTACGAAAGAATTGCTTTCAGTATACAGCATTTTTTTCCATCTTTTAAACCGTCCCTTTACTTCATTATAAGAATCTTCCATACTGATTAGGACATATGTCCTTTTAGGGGTTGTGACAAAGTTATACAGTTGGGCTGACAGAAAGGTGGGAACTTTAATGAAGGGTGTAATTTTTGCACTGGCAGGCGGATTTTTTCTGACCTTTCAGAGCGTAGCAAATGCAACGATCAGTAATCAGATTGGTACGTGGCAGGCAGCGGCGATGACACAGCTGACCGGATTTGTACTCGCAGTGCTGATTGTACTGGCCTTGAGAGACCGTTCATATAGAGATCTCGGACAGGTACCTAAGCTTTATGCTTCCGGCGGCGCGCTTGCTGCGATTGTTTTATTCAGTAACATCACAGCTGTCCATCTGATGGGCGTCACGCTGACAATCGGTATTTTTCTGATTGCCCAGCTTGTGGCAGCGATTATCATTGATAAATTCGGCTGGTTCGACATGATGAAAAAGAATATCAGCAGAACTCAGATCATCGGTGTTGCACTCATGATTCTGGGCGTCGTTGTGCTGAAAATATAGGAGACCTGATGAAAAAGAAGCTAACAGATTACTTGAAAACCTATCAATTAGATGAGTTGTTCACAGAAAAAGTCTATGATGCGATGAAACTGCAGACTTATTCAGCTGGTCAGCGCCTGTTTTCACAAGGTGAGAAATCAGACAAAATGCATCTTTTAGTAGACGGGAAATTAAAAGTCTCAATGCTGACACCTGAAGGAAAACGGCTAATCCTCGCTTTTAAAACGCCTCTTGATATTGTCGGGGATATTGAGTACGTGAGGGATTGTCCGCTGATCAATACAGTGGAGAGCGTCATGGAAACAACCGTAATCGAAATTCCATATTCAGTTCTTAAAAAAGAAATGGCCCAGCATGCTCCGTGGCTGCAATTTCTGCTTGATACGGTGACAAAGAAATTTGAAATGAAGTCTCATACGATGAACTTTAATTTACTGTATGCAGTCGATGTCCGCCTGGCAAGCTACCTACTGTCCATGACCCCTGTGCAGCCAGTGATTACGTCTGCATCACTCGTTGATATTGCAGACCTGATCGGCACAAGCTACAGACATTTGAACAGGGTACTTCAGCAATTTCAGCAGGACGGCTGGATTATGAAAAAACGGGGATCAATTGAAATTGTTAATCGCCAGGCGCTACTTGAACTCGCTGGTGAAAATATTTATGAAAAGGAGGCATTCTAGTGGTCATTGGCATTTTACTTGCACTGCTCGGCGGAACACTGGTCTGCCTTCAGAATACATTCAATGCAAATGTAAAAAAGCAAGTCAGCGTCTGGTCAACAACGATGCTTGTCCTCGCACTCGGCTTCCTTGCTTCATTCGCAGCGGGCTTAGCATTTGAAGGGGCTGCTTTATTCAGCTTTGATGCTGACTTATGGTTCTGGTTCAGCGGTGTAGTCGGAGTAGGCGTAGTAGCCTGCATCACACAGGGCGTTCAGTCGCTAGGACCAAGCCGTGCCATCTCACTTGTGATGGTCTCACAGATCTTTTTCGGGCTTGTATGGGATTCACTCGGGTGGTTCGGACTTGAACAGGTACCATTTACGTTTCAATCATTTTTAGGTGTACTGATTATTTCAGCCGGTGTATTGTTGTTCCAGTTGGGACCGGCTATTGAAGAAAAAGCGCGCGGACGTAAGCAGTCGACGGCAGCGAGACGTACAGTGAAGGTGAATGGATAATAACAGAAGCGTACCGGACTTTTTGATCGGTACGCTTTTAGTTTACTCAGGATTTCATGCGCATATTTTTTCTGAATTGATAAGCTGAAACACCGACAAACGCCAGCAGCCCTGTGAGAAACAGCCAGCTGAGTGAAATGCCAGTGTTATCGGTGATTCCTTTCACCCCATATTCGTGTTCTTTATATGCTTTTACATACTGATCCTCAGAGATTTCCACAGCAATTGCTTCAGAAGTATCCGTCCCTTCAATTGAGTAGTATTTCGTACCTTCTCTATAGTCATTAGAGAAATTTCCTGGAAGCTGATCCATATCAGAAAAAGCGGTCACTTCACCAATTTCGTCTCCCACACGTTCAACCTCTTCAACTGTGACCTGGTAAACATAGCCATCCCACACAACAAACGAATAGGCCCATGAGGTTGCATAGATATTTTGCGGTAAAGAGAAGAAGAACAAAACAATGATGCCCGTTATAAAAGTGACAGGTTTACGCTGCATCACAACCATCCCTTTATTCAATTAGACGCTTACTGATTGAATTAGTTTCTAAGCTGAAGAGGCAAATAAATTGTTACACGCTCTCCATCCGGTTCAGGGTGATAAGTCTCTATAATATAGTCTTTATCACTTCTGATATGCCCTTTTGATGTTATCCAATCATTCAACTGCTGATGAACCTCACTGATACTGCTCATTTTCCCTGTCCCAACTGCATAACGTCCTGAAACTTCAATCATGGTGAGCCCGTCCGGAACAAAAGAGGGTTTCTTTTCTGTTAAGATCCCTACATGAAATAATCCATGAACTTTATTAGGATTGTATGGCTCATATATGCCCGCCTCGACTCCTGTATGAACAGGAATTTCACTTATTCTCCTCAAAAATCTAGAAGCCAGTGAAGGTACTTCATGACCAAAATCCTTAAAAAGACTTTTTCCTGTCAGTCCGATTAGATGAAAAGTTGCATTTTCTATTGTTACGTTCATTAGACTCCCCCTTTGTCTAACTTGCTTCATTCTTCCAGTGGATTTAAAAACCCTTTTTATCCTATACAAAAAAGCCGGGAGTCCCCGACTTTTCTCTGCATTCTATATCTTCTTTTTAAAAGCCTTCACCACAATCCCGTCATCAGCAGGCACAAAATCATACTCGGGCATCCGCTCAAAACCATACTTACCCTGATAAAGCGCAATCGCTTCATCCATGAATGAGCCTGTATGCAGTCCAATTGCATCGTACCCTTTTGCCTTTGCACGACTGATGCATTCCTCAATCAGCGCTGAAGCAACGCCCTGTCCGCGTGCATTGCGATCAACAGCGAGCACTCTAATTTCGGGGTAATCCATCTCATCCACGTAGCCTTCATACGCATCCGTTTTAGCAGGAAATAAAGCGACACTGCCCAGGATGACGTCGTTTACTTCTGCAACAATCAGATCAACATTTTCCTGCTGATCCGCATCAGACGAAATCGCCTTTTTCAGCGCTTCCCAATGTTCAGCAGGCACTTTTTCAATATGATCTTCATAAGCTTTCACGCGCTGCTCACGAATCAATGAAAGCTCTTCTTTTCTTGCATCACGAATAATCATCCTGTCATTCCCCCTCAAACCGGAGAAACTTATCTGATTTCCCAAGCTTCTCTCTATCATGTGGTTCATTCCACACTGTCAGGTCAGGTCCTTTTGGTAAAATACGCGTTTCAGACTGATCAGGATTGATTGTGATCGACACATGGTAATGCTCCTTGATCGCATCAAATTCTGTCGTATCACCAAAACCTTCTGTCTGATAAAGATCGCGCGCATAACCCCATAAGTTAGGGAATTCACGCAGTAGATTACGGTTTGTGTTAAATCCGTTATAGTAAGCTGCATCAAAACGAGCAAGCGTTGTGTATAACCTCACATCAGAATCTGTAATAAAATCCCCATGCAGAAAACGACGATCAGCCAGGCGCTCCTCAAGGGCATCAAGCCGCGCGAAAAGTGTATCAAATGCAGCTTCATACGCTTCCTGTGATTGGGCAAATCCGCATTTATACACGCCATTATTCACTTCATGAAAAATCACGTCATTCAACTCATCTATCTCAGTGCGCAGATGTTCAGGATACAGATTAGGCGCATTCTTTTTGTGGAATGGCCGCCATACTGTTTCAAAGTAATTGGTCATTTTAAAGTAGTCGTTGTTTACAGCTTTTTTTGTCTGAAGGTCGACCATAACCGGTACTGTCGGGCGTCCGTCATAATCCGGATCCGCATTAAAATACACATCACTCACATATTTAATCTCAAGCTCCGGATCCTGATCATTTTCATCCAGCGTAAACGTCCAGTCAACGCGGCCAATTCTTGGACGAAGCGGACTCGCTTTTCCGACGCTGATCGCATCCTCAAGTCCAAGCACCCTACGAACAATTACCTGACGATGCGCCCACGGGCAGGCAGCCGACCACAGCAACCTGTACCGTCCACTCTCAACCGGCAGCTCACCCTCTCCACTGCCAAACGGTGTGACAAAACGGTTTACCTGTCTTTTAAACGAACCATCCTTACTGATCTCAGCAGGCTTCTTTGACATCAAAATCCCTCTTCCCTTTTCAGAAATTTCAGACCTGTCACTGTTATCTCATTTCCGAGTAAAACAATCAAGAATGAGGGACTAGGGGATGCGTTTTGAGGAGATGAAGATGAACTGGTGAAGGAGCAGGTATCCAGATAGGTCTAATTACACTTTTCTACGAACCACCGTGTTTTTTCTAAGAAGGATGCTGGTTTTTCTATGAACGCTTTGTATTTTTCTAAGAACATGGCCTATCTTTCTAAGAACATCAGATCCTTTTCTAAGAACACCGCATCAACCCCAAATCCGCCTAGCCGCTTCTAATCCATCAAGCGAAATCGACATTTTCTGAAGAGGTGGAGGACATGACTGATTGTGTTCCGCTACTTTTTTATTAATCTTTGCAACTTCTTTTTTCTGCGCGGCAGGGTCAAGTGTCTCAAGACCAATCAGCCTGTCACTGATCTCATGCTGCAGCTTCAGCCAATGCGGTTTATACCCTGCATCCTTTGCGATCTTCTGAAAGTGTTGAAATGTATCACCCGAAAAATATTCTTTCGGAATCTTTTCACCTGACCCTTTTAGGTTATCCATGCCACCCGTTTTTGAATAGTCCTTTAAAATGTCACCGATCAAATCATTTTTAGGCGGCTGCTCAAAATCACTCATTCAAAACACCCCTTTGTTTTCCTTTTTTTAGAATAGCATAAGACAAATGATTAATCTGACAATTCACTGATTTTACACATCTCAAATGGAATAAATCATTACAAAATGAAGAACAGCTGTCCCCCCTGAATGATTAATATAAGCGTGGGGCTGGTCTGCATTGAATTTGATGGAATCAAATTGCTCCAGCTGATATTCTTCTTCCCCAATGCGGACAACTACTTCTCCTTCCATCACCGTAATATATTCTTTTACCCCGGGCTGATGCGCTTCTGCCTCATACGTGCTGTCAGGCTGTAAGTAGCCTTTATGAGATTCGATCGATCCCCGTACTTGTGTTGTAAAAACAGGCTCAAGCTTTAGCGACTGGTTCTCGCTCATAACGCTGTTCCCGCTTTTTTTCAGCAGCGTAACCTCCTGATTCTCTACCATCAATGCAGATATAGGAATGCGCAATCCATTGGCGATCTTCCAGATAATCGTAAGTGAAGGATTTGCTTCACCACGCTCAATTTTGCCAAGCGTTAATTTACTGACGCCTGTGAGATTAGCTAATTCTTCTAGCGTCAGCGCCCTTTCTTTTCTCAGCTTTCTAAGAATTTTACCGACCTGTTTTGTAAAATCATCCGGACTTATATGTGTCATATGAATTCCTCCATTTATAAAATAATGCTTGCACTCTTATACAAAAAGTATATTATAGTATACATTATATCATTTATAGAATACTCAAAGAGGTGTTACATATGAAAGCGCTGTTGATCGGTATTTTATCTTCAATGTTCTTTGCAGTCACATTTATTCTGAATCGTTCGATGGAGGTTGGTGGTGGCAGCTGGCTATGGAGCGCCTCTTTGCGGTTTATCTTTATGCTACCGTTCTTACTTTTGATTGTCTGGATGAGGGGAAATCTGTGGAGTTTGTTGATCGAAATGAGGAAGCAGCCGCTTGAATGGTTCAAGTGGAGTGTGGTTGGGTTCGTTTTATTCTATGGACCTCTCACCTATGCAGCCGCTTACGGACCAGGCTGGCTTGTCGCAGGCACCTGGCAATTTACAATCGTAGCAGGATTATTACTCGCACCTCTTTTTCTAAAGTCTGATGGAAGCAGGCACAGTATTCAATCCAGGGCTTTACTGATCTCATGTATCATCCTTGCGGGTGTCATACTGATTCAGGTTCAGCAGGCTGATCAGCTCAGCGCGACAGCTTTATTGATCGGTGCATTACCTGTTGTGATTGCTGCTTTTTGTTATCCACTAGGGAATCGTAAAATGATGGAGCTGTGCGGAGACCGGGTTGATACTTTTCAGCGTATCCTCGGTATGACTTTAGCCAGCCTTCCTGTCTGGGTTATCTTAGGAGGAATCGGACTCATTCAGGCAGGTCCCCCCTCATCAGGCCAGCTCATACAGACATTTATCGTCGCAGTCAGCTCAGGCGTTATCGCAACTACATTGTTCTTTATCGCAACAAACAGTGTCAGATATGATCAGGGAAAGCTTGCAGCGGTAGAAGCGACACAGGCAACACAAGTACTTTTTGTGATTGCGGGTGAAGCTGTACTATTATCAAGCCCTCTGCCATCAGGGGTTGCTTCAATTGGTATTGGGTTCATTGTGGTCGGAATTGTGGTGCATACGATGAATATGAGAGTGGCCGGGCGCCGGGTAGTTGCGGTGAAGAGCGGGTGAATTTTTATTGTGGCGCCATGGTTCAGAACATTACTTATGATGTTCAAGAGATTCCGCCACATGTTCATGACATTACACTATACGTTCATGAGAAAATCAGCCTTGTTCAGAAGATTAAAAGGGTGGTTCGTGAAAGCCTGACAATAGTACCACCCCAACATACTTAAAAAATTGCCTCCGCATCACCCGGCAGCGACCGTACTCGGCGGACAAACATCAGCATCTGTTTTTCATCTCTCTCAGGATACTGAAAGCCTTCTTTTTCAGCTACTTCCCTGCCGATCTGACCAAAAAGTTCAGCCGCTGTGTCTACAGCAGCCCATTTATCCTCAGCATAGGTCTTCAAGTAAGTCGTCCAGTACTCCTCCGGCAAAAACCGCTTAAAGTACTTCCCCATTTTACCCGCTGAAACCTCATAATCATGCTGACTGCCAATCCACCACTCAATCATCTGATCAAGCGCGCTGCGTGTTGTCAGTTCAAACATATGATGCGCATAGGGCAGCTCATCACGCCACAATCCTTTTGCGACATTCTGCAGGCACCACCAGAAATCATTTGTAACACTGTCAAACTCACCTTCTGAAGGCTTTTTCACAAAATAATCCCGGTCAGTCGACTCAGGTATATCAGGTAAGATGCCGTCTTTATCTAAAAGTGGAATCGTCAGCGAGTCATTCAGATAGACCTTTTGCATATAATCAACTGTCTGAAATGAGAGGTCAATCCGGTTCCCATCATCAAACAGCATTAAAAAAGCATAGCGTCCTGGATCAGTGGAAAGCCCTTTTCCTGCATCCAGTGCATCCGGCTGCTGCATCATGAGCAAATTCCCAAAGTACGAAATCCATGACTGGTCCGCTGTAAAACCCTCCATCTCATCCGTCACATAGACAATATCATAGTCTTGAAACATGTCCCGTGGTGCATTCGGATTCGTACGCGATCCATTCATATAAACTGCTTTGATACGCGAATCCTCTCGCGCAAACCCTAAAATCAATGCCATCATTTCCTGCTCTGATCTCATTTTTGCCCCTGCTTTTCTTCAAGCAGCGCAATAATACGATCCAGCTTTTCATTCGTTTCATCAGATTGCCTGTTCTGTACTGATTTTGTTACGATGATTCTCTTAATAAACATACTGAAGGACACGATAAACAAAATCAGCAAACCGAACATGACAAGCTGAAAAATAATATCTCCTGCACTAAAACCACTCATTTAAATTTCTCCCATCTTTTAAAATCTCATTTACTTTTTCACTAAGATCTCATCACCTGCCGAAATCACACCGGGCTTCCTTACCGCTGCATACATGCCAAAATTATTCCCGTGCTTTTGATAAACCGTTTTTAACACAAGTGGATCGATGGCAGTTGTTTTCGGGTCAATATTAATGATGCTGCAGCGTTCACACGGTCTCACGATTTCAATTTCGGCGGTTCCGATCTCAAGCCCTTTCCCGGCAAGATGTTCTTCTGAAAAAGGAATGTCGTGATGCAGTGAAACGACCAGATTCGGACGGAATCTTCTCCAGTCAATCGCTTTTCCAGTTTCTTCTTCCAGCGCTTTTACTGAGGCTTCGTTTACAATCAAAATATGCTCTTCTTCAATTGCACCAAGTGGGACGAGCGCCGGTGAATAGACTTCTTTTTTCAAAGTTTTGCCGGCAAGTGTCTGGAATTCATCCAGGCAGCGGTCTTCATCCCAGTAAAAAGTCCGGCCATCCGGCGCTGTAATCAAAATCCGCGGGTAGTTTTCAAGCGACTCTTCACCTTCAAAAGCAGCGCTATAGCCTACCATTTTAGGGTTTTGAGTCGCTGTGTGATAGCGGCCTTCTTCTAAAAGCGCATGACTGCGATCCCCATAGACACCATAAGTCATCAGCTGAGTGGATTTTACCTGTTCACCGCTCAGTGACTTAACCGGATGACGCATAATCGTATTGAGCATACCGATCTTCTTCATCATTGTTCCTCCCCTGGATTAATTCACATCTCCCAGATATATAGCTGTCTGATCAGCCTTTTGAATATACGAGACGACAGCCTGCGGATAAATCCTGTATTCATTCAACTTACTGACCGGCAGCCACTCCATACCAACCTGATTCTTATCCATCAGCATCTGCTGGTCATTTTCACCTGTAATCTCACATTGAAAATATGATTCAATCTGGTGCACATGTGAATCGAATGCTGCAAATTCATGATTTTTCCCTATGTATTCTCTTACGTAGATCAGCTCTCCAGGTTTCACAATCAGTCCAGTTTCCTCCAGACATTCTCTTATACATGCCTCATGCATCGTCTCCCCCTCCTCTTGACCGCCGCCCGGAAAAACGTAAAATATACCTTCTTGATCTTTATGTGTTGTCAGCAAGATTGAATCTTCTTTAATTAAAATTGCTTTAGATGAATGTCTCATCATTTTCCTCCTTACATCTATTGTATTTTTGGAAATTTCAATCAGCAGGTTCTACTAATATGGTACCATGTTAAATAACATAGACATTACCACTTTACATAAAATTTGAAAGGAGACATGTTATGTCCGGCTTATTTTCTAAAAAAGTACTTCTTCCACTCATAACATTATGTATTCTTTTATCAGCTTTTTTGTATTACCAGTACCGTGAGCAAATCAATGAATCTGAACTCCAGTCCTTTATCGCAATTGATTATTATATAGAACATCTGGATGGGTTTTTGTCTTATCAGGAAGTTCTGATTGAAAATGGATTTGAAGACGCAGGTACTAGTGAATACGATGCAAGAAAAAGAGCGCTTGCGCTTCACGGAGAAAGCTCGGTTGTGTACCTTGGTTACAACGGCGAGGATGTTGAGAACTTAAGAGAGTTTCCAGAAACACTGGCTGGCATCATTGATCAATTCCAATCAGCCGAGACAGCTGACGAAAAGCGTACTTACTATGAAGAAGCAAGAGAGATCCGCGATGAACTGTGGCATTATCGAACAAACATCCAGGATTACCTTCACCAGAAAACTTTTCCTTAAAAAAGCATTCGTCTGATTAGACGAATGCTTTTTACCTGCTTCTTAACCCCTGCACCGCCACTAGCATGACAAAGGAGATCCCAATCATGCTTGCCACCCACAGCCAGGCCATCTGCATATTGCCTGATTCAATTGCCAGATAAATAGCGGTTGAAGCGGTTTGTGTGCGGCCAGGAATATTACCGGCGAACATAAGCGTTGCCCCGAATTCTCCAAGTGCACGGGCAAAGCTTAAAATGAATCCGGCAATAATTGCTTTCCATGCAAGTGGAATAGAAATTTTCGTTAAAAGCTTCCACTCACCAGCTCCGTCAACACGTCCTGCATGCTCAATCTCTTCATCTATCGATTCAAAACCGGTTTTTGCAGACTGATACATCAGCGGAAAAGCCACAACCACAGCGGCAATCACTGCTGCCCACCAAGTGAAGATCAGCGGCTGGCGGAATAGCCATTCAATTGCCTGACCAGCAGGACTGTTTCTGCCAAAAATCACAATGAGCAAAAATCCTACAACAGTAGGCGGTAACACAAGTGGCAATAAAAATAGTGTCTCAACAATCGCTTTACCTCTAAAGCGGCGAACCGCCATTACTCTGCCTGCTGCAAGTCCGAGAACCAATACAATCAGACTCGCAACCGTTGCGACTTCAATGGATAATCTGAGCGGCGACCAAAAATCAACAAGCATATGTTAGTTCAACCTTTGAAAACCGAGCTCTTCAAAAATAGCCAGTGCTTCATCGCTCTGTAAGTATTCAAGGAATGCCTCAGCATCCTCCCGGTAATCGGCACCTTCAATAATACCGGCCGGGTACACAATTGGTGTGTGCCAATCTTCTTCAGCAAATGCAGCAATTTTTAGCTGCTCCCCTGCAAGAGCATCAGAATTGTAAACAACACCAGCTTCCACATTATCTGACTCAACATACGTTAAGACCTGACGCACATCTTTTGCAAAAACAATCTGCCCCTCTACATCCTCCAAGATCCCAAGCTCTTCGAACACTTCCCTAGCGTATGCACCTGCAGGAACCGTCTCAGGTGTTCCGATCGATATGCTTTCTACTTCTGTTAAATCTTCGAATGTCGCAATATCAAAGTCATCGCGCGGCACCACAAGCACAAGCTCATTTCCGATTAAATCGACACGCTCAGATTCACTGATCAATCCCTCATCAACAAGCTCCTCAAAATGGTTCTCAGCAGCGGAAATATACAAATCAACAGGTGCCCCCTGTGAAATCTGCTGCTTCAAACTGCCTGATCCACCATAGTTAAATGTTACGTCGATACCAGTCTCCTCTTCAAACTGCGTTTCAATCTCACCAAGCACGCCCTGAAGGCTTGCAGCAGCAGAGACCGTCAGCTCACTGTTCTCATCTTCTTCCTGAAAACCACTACACCCACTGACAACAGCCAGCGCACCTAAACCCAAAAATAATTTTCTCATGATGAGTCTTCCTTCCAAAAAAAATAGTTGCATTCAGTATAGCAGAATTGCGAAGGCAGGGGTCTGACCCTATGCCACAAATGTTACTTGTTTCTAAAAAGCATTAAGTCGTGATGGCGGAGAATCGCCTTGATGGTAGTGAGATTGCCGGTGATGGTAACGAGGTGGGCTGTGACAGTAAGATACACCCGGGTTGACGGTAGTGACATCACCTGTGATGGTAGCGAGCGCAGGACTGACGGTAGTGAAATGACCTGCGCAGGCGGGGGTCAGACCCCCGCCTGCGCAATTCGCTGAACATAAAAGAAAAAACCCTTCCAGAAAGCTGAAAGGATTCTCATCTGCACTTAGTCTGCGAGAGTACAGGCTGATTCGCTGTATCCTGCTGACGGTAGCAGTATAATATTTGCTTTGCGATTGATCATCAGCTTGCATCTAGCTTCGAACTGATGTACAAGTTCAATCATATTTAGTACTTCTTTAGCTGAGTGGTGAATATGCCGTGCATATTGTTTAAGGAATTTCTCTGACTGCCTCGTTATATAGGACGTCAGCTGAATTAAATATGGGGCCTTGCATCCGTGGACAATGATATGTGAAGTAAGTGCTGAGAGTTTGCGTTCCTCTTTGATACTGAGACCATAGCCGCGGTATACAGAAGTGTTCAGAAGTGAGGTGATCGCTGCAGTCCATGATTCAAGCAGCTCTTTAGATGGGTAAAACCAAAAGTCATGTTCAGGTGGGCACTCATATAAAATCTTTTCCACTGACAGCGGCATCGCAGAAACTTGTGGATAAACCTTCTGATCGATTCCCATATCATTTTCCTTTCATTGTATATTTAGCCCTATTTTACATGTTTTAGAATATTCAATATACTGCATATCTATTAATTTAATCTATTTGTAACGATTGTAATAAACTGTATTATTTTCTCCATTTCATCCCCTTCAATTCAAGCTCTTTTACAAATTGGTCTTTTCCATTAATGTAAGCCTCATGATCGCCTTGATATGCTTGAACGAGTCTTTGCTTCAATGCTCCATAGGCCGCCGCTTCATCCGGATGAGCCCTGAGATAATCTCGCACGGCCAGATGCCGGTCGATTTCTTCCTGACTGGATCGGTCATACATATGAACATGGTGCGTCCTTTTATGTTTTCCTTTCCTGAAGTAACGTCTGCCGGGAAGTCCAAATTCGCCTAGAGCTTCATAACCAAGCGCTTCCATTTCAAATGTTAGATGGTCTGCTGCAGTAATATCCTTTAACACCGGCATCATATCAATGATAGGCTTTGCCTGAAGACCTGGAACAGACGTACTTCCGATATGATGAATGGTGATTAACTTTTCGCTGAAAATCGAAGTGATTTTTTCAGCTTCTTCTTCAAATAATTTTGGCCAGTTATCATGATATGAAGATACTGTCACTTTCATTACTTCACTCCTAACCTTCATACTTAAGACAAAAATAATAGACCCCATTCAGGTCTATTATTTCACTTTGTATTTTTCAGTGGCTTCTTTAAATCGTTGTTCAAGTGATATTTCTCTGCGTGTCATTTCATCATGCATAGATGATAAAAGGAAATATCCTTTAACAATGAATGCAGATAACAGTGCTGCAATAATGAGTAATCCATAAGGTCCAAAAGCCATCACCGACAGCACAATAGCAAAGCCGCATGCTAAGAAAATCAGTAAAAACCCCATCTCGTCTCTCCTTCCTGAGAAGCGTTCGTTCTAACTGTCTCTTTTTTCTAATTATCCAAAAGTATAACAGAATGGCGGCGAGTCCGGGGGAGAGGTTTTTAACAATATTTTCTGTAATATGTTTATTCCGCAATGCGGAATATCTTTGTAGTCGAGGCTTTCTTCACGTATAATTAACATAAGACTATTTTCAGGAAGGATGATCAAATGAAACATTCACTTCCAGACCTAATTGCTGCGCAGAGAAACGTTCACGTTCTGTATTCTTACGATGAAAGAAATACATATTTCCAAACATTGATGGCTTACATTCTTGATTGTATCAGTGCAAAAGAAATCATTATTTTGATTGAAAATGAACGGAATTACAGAAAAGTCATGACTGAATTAAAGAAAATGATTTCAAATGAAGAAACACAATATATTCATTTTATTAACAGTTTTGAATTTTATTTCTCAAGTGGCAATTATCATCCACCGGCTATTACAGCCTATTTTGAAAAAGAAATCGAACCTTATTTAGATCACCAGACATTCTTCCGCACATGGGCCCATGTCGAGTGGAATTCTACAGACGTTCCCCATCATTTGATTCACGATCTGGAAACGAGAATTGATGGTGCAGTGAACGACATTGAATTCCCATTAATATGTGCCTATAAAAATGTGGACATGCCCACTGATCTAAGAAAAATACTGTTACAGACCCACCCGTTTGTCTTATCGGAAGCTGAACTGGTGCCAGAAAAAGCGTCCCTCAGCGTTACTGCTAACAGTGTTACTCACGAATAGTTTTAAGCATGTCAGCTGCCGCATCCTTGCCTGAAAGATAGGCGCTTTCAACCCTGGTGTTCCCCGATGGATCATCAGGTCGCAGAAATACGTCCCCGCAAAGCCATATCGGCTGTTCACTCAGCTTATAAAAAGAAGCTGAATAAATCTCTTTTGCCTGTGCATAACGCCACTTCTTTAACTGCTTAGATGCAATGTTCATTCCTGATATCTCCTCTGATAAGAGACGCTCAATTTCAGCTATCACCTCAGCCTCATCGCGATCAAACCACTTTTCACTCCATTCACCAGTCATATATACGCTTAAAATCGGCTTTTTAGAAATACCTTTTGCGAAGTTATTCACGATTTTTAACATACCCTCCGGCAAATGCTGATCCAGCAAACCGTGTTCACCTATTTGAATGTTGTGTGTACATTCAATCAACCCGACATATGCAGGCTCAAATATGTAGGAGGTCAGTGCCTGGTCTTCTTTTGTCAGATGAACATCAGAAGCCTCCAGCAGTTCAAGCGCCTGTGGCAGGGGTGCTGTCAGTAGGATTGCATCGAAATGATGATCGCCTGAGTCAGTGACTAATACTCCCTGATCCTTTGCTGCAAGATTGATCACTTTTTCCTGAAGCCGGACTTGCAGACCTTCAGCCAGATGCTTCGCAAGCTTATTCATCCCTTCCACTCCAACATACTTGGGATGCGGGTCACCAAACCACTTTTTCACTACACCCGCTGATACCCACTGCTGCACATCGTCATTAAAACCTTCATCTCTCACTGTAAAATATACTGCGCCGTGGTCTGCCTGGCCTTCACTAATCCTTCGGGTTGCAAGCCTTCCTCCAACGCTTCTGCTTTTTTCAATTACTTCAACGTCGTGGCCTGCTGACTGAAGCTTCCGGGCTGCGACAAGACCTGACATCCCTCCGCCAATGATACCGATTTTCATATAATCTCCCCTTTTCACTTTATTTTTATTTTAACGGCTTTTTTTATCAATAGCAGTTTCCTGTATGTTACACTTATATGGAATTAAATGCTAATTTAGGGGCTGGTTAAATGTTTAGAGTTGGCAGTGTCTTTATTCCGGTTACAAATATCGAACGTTCAGCAAAGTGGTATGAAACGCATTTTCATGTAAAGCCAATTGAACGATGGGATGGTGGCGCAGGATTTTACTTTCCTGATAGCGCTGTTCAGCTTGGATTAATTGAAGTTCAAGCCTCCCAGCAATCATCATTTTTAAATCGCAATGGAGACCATAACACTTACTTTAACTTAATTGCTGATGACATCAATCAGGTACATACACAGTTAACGGAAAGTGGGTTGAATGTAAATGCAATTAGTGATTTTGGCGGCATGAAATACTTTGACTGTGAAGATCCTGATGGAAATGTGCTCAGTATTATTGAAGAGGTAAAAGGTTCTCCGTTTCATTCTGACCAGATTGAGAAACTTCAAAAGAGATAGATTAAAAAAAGATGTGAAGTCACACTTCACATCTTTTTAAATACACTGCCGATTAATCTCTTTGTCTTTATACATATTCCGGTCCGCTTCAGAAAATAACATTGTCATCTTTCCAGTAGAATCCGGCGTAAAAGCAGCTCCAATCGATAGAAAAACCTCTGCTTCTCTGCAGCTTTCCCTGACGCGGGCCAACTGTTCGTACAGTTCCTGCTCATTAATATCCTGCATGAGCACAACGAACTCATCGCCGCCAATTCTTGCAGCAATAGCAGAATCCCCTGTTGCCATTTTCAACTGCACCGCTGCCTTTTTAATCAGCTCATCACCAACTGAGTGGCCGAACGTATCATTTGTAAATTTCAGCTGATCAAGGTCGCACAGCAAAAGCCCTGCTGAACAAGATTTTCCTTCATCCAGTTTTGTAAAAGCATCCTTAAAATATGTACGATTGTAAAGGTCCGTCAAACTATCATGGTATAACTGATATTGAAGCTTTTCCTGCATGACGATCCGCTCATCGATATTTCTGAGCATCCCCTGCAGTGAAATAAGTTTCCCATTTTCATAAATCGGAGTTGCATATTCTTCGAACCATCTGTAGTTGCCGTTTTGATCCTTCCAGCGCTGAATAATCGGCTGGCTGTAATCAATATCTCCAGTAATTTTTTTAAGCAGAAGCGCCTGGTCATCAGGGTGAATATCCTGAAAAGCGACCTCAGGACTCAAGTAGGCGTGGTCGTTGCTTCCTTTTCCGAAAAAGTTTTCAGCTGAAGGACTCAGATATTTAAACTTCACCACCGGATACACGTCTGCATAATACATAAAATCATTAGGCGTCTCGACCAGATGAATGAACTGTCTGTGCTGGTCGGTCAGCTTCTGATATTGCTTCTTCAGTTTGAGATAATGCCATAAATTCAAACCAACAATACATACTACAATACCAACTGTGATGATTATGATCTGCAGAACAGTCATTCACCCTCACCGCCTTCTATTCTCAGAATTTTCCCTGATATTTACTATACTCTGCTAAAGCGTTCAGAGCAACTGGATATTAGCGGTATAAGTGAAGATTTATTTATTCAGAAAAAGAATGATCATTCATTTTCAAACAAAAAGATGCCCGCATCAGCGGACACCTTTTGATTCAAATATTATAAACTCTTCACAGCTTCCGATACCTCTGTATCTCCGTTAATCACCTGGAACTCTTTTCTGATGGTTGAGTCATTCTCAAGCACAGCAAGCAGTACGCGGGCAACATCTTCACGCGCGATTTCGCCGCGATCAACAGTTACATCCGCTTTCACTTTGCCAGTTCCTTCATCATTCGTCAGACCGCCCGGGTGCACAATTGTGACATCAAGACCCGTGCCACGCAGCCATTCATCTGCGTAATGTTTCGCTATAACATAAGGTTTAAATGAATCCGGTGCATTCTGAATTTCTTCACGCGTCGTATCAAATGAGCTGACCATGACATAACGCTTCACGCCTGCTTTTTCTGCAGCCTGAATTGTTTTCACTGCTGCATCAAGGTCGATTGTGATTGTCTTATCAGGACCTGTTTTTGGACCGGATCCAGCTGTAAAGACAATCGCATCGACGCCTTCAGCAGCTTTCACCATATCTTCAACTTCACCTTCAAGATCAACAAGTACAGTCTCAGCACCAAGATCCTCAAAGTATGATTTCTGTTCTTCTTTACGGATCATTGCACGCGCTTCGAAGTGATCCTTTTCCTGAATCATTTTTGTTAAGTGTTTTCCTACCTGTCCGTTTGCTCCAATTACTAATACTTTCATATTTAACATCCTCCTAATACATTTGCGATTGATTGATCACTGTCTGTTTATTTAAGATTTTTACGGATATATTGAATTGTTTTTCTAAGCTCTTTAGCATGAGGACGGCCAAATGGATTGGTCTGTCTCTGCTGATAAAGCACTTTTCCCTTTTCGTTCAAAAGGAAATATGCAGGCTCAGCATGCTCACCGTGATCCTCATAAGGTGCATCTTCACCGTGGTAATACACGTCATATGCCTTCAAAAAGCTGAAGTCTTCATCAAGCAGAACCGGAAAGCTGAATTGATGCTCTTTCTGCATCTTCTCAAGGGCTGTCTTTTCATCATGTGTAATTGTTAATAGACTAATATTATGTTTGTTGAAGTAGCTGATTGTGTCTTCAAGCTCATCTAGCTCCTCCATGCAGGCTGGGCACCATGAGCCGCGGAAGTAGATTAATAGAAGCCATTTTTCATCGTTTTGCTCAAGCATGTCAGCTAAATGATATTCTTTTCGGTCGAGACCAGTCAGCTTAAAATCCGGAGCCTGATCATTCAATTGAAATACGCTCACCAAACCACTCCTTAAAAAGTCAGTATAGGTGGTGTTTACCCGGATGGATGTTTTTCAATCAAATGAATGTGCCTCATTAACTGTGAAGGACATCCTGATATTCTTCATGCTTATCAAACTCCCCTTTAGCAAATGGACAGAGAGGCATAATTTTCTGGTTGTTTTCTCTGGCTTTTTCAACGATATGACTGACAAGCTTTGCAGCCACACCCTGTCCGCGGTAGTCATCTTTTACACTCGTATGATCAATGATCAGGATATTGTCACCTGCTCTGCTGAAGGTCGCTTCCCCAGCCTCCTGGTTGTCATGATCATAAGCTGCAAAACGGCTCTCTTCTTCTTTAAATGTAAAATCCATAAATAACGCCTCCTTTTCTACTGTTCTTTCCCCTCTTTTGAAATAATTCAATCCAAACCGGGTTACCTGACAATCAAACCGGGAAAATAAAGATGTGTAGAAAAGGAGGATAACCGATGATTAAACATAGCGAATGGAAAGAAACTAAATTCACCCTGCATCTGATCTCTCAAATTCTCGGCAAAATCAAATTAAAAACTGCCCCGCAGCAGCCTCAATGGGGACACGTCACACTTCCGATCACAGCAGAAGGCTTCTCAACAGGACTACTTTTTTACGACAACCACTTCTTTCAGATTGACCTATCCATCACAGAAGCGTCGATTAAAATCCTAATTGATGGAGACGCTCACCTGATCAATATCACGGACCAGAAAACAATAAAAGAATATTATGAAGAAATTTTTTCTGTACTTTCCGAAAAACAAATCCCACTGACAATTAACACCACTCCACAGGAAATGCCCTACACAACTAAATTTGATGAAGACGACACGCCACGTGAATTTGATCAGGAAAAAGCACTGAGAGGTCTAAAGCTTTTTCAATTTGCCTACCATCAGGAACTTACATTTATCAGCCCTTATCGCTGCAGAAAGCTTATGCCTGCGCTTTTTTGGGGAACGTTTGATATTTCCACACTGATTCTTCACGGAAAAATGGAACCGTTTCCTGAAAATAAAATAATCGAAAAAGCTGCTTTTGATGAACACTTTATCGAGTTTGGCTTTTGGCTTGGTGACGACAATACAGATGATCCGTCATTTTTCATTCTTCCGTACCCGTTTCAATTTCATCCACTCAGTCACCAAGATGACATTGAGCCTGAGGATGCATATTACAGCGCGGATGCCAGTGAGTTTTTCCTTCATTTAAAAAGTGAGAGCCAGATGAACCCTTCAGATATTCAGGCGTTTTTCCGTTCTTCCTATCACATTTTAATCCGTGAGCTTGAATGGCAGGGCTGCTCTTATTATGAAATTCCGCTCGAAATGCCGCCGCAGCCTTAGAAGCTAATGTATCCCCTGCCATGTTAAAATATAGTGATTGATTAATAGCAGGGTGGGATGATATGAAACTCGCAATCGGACTGATCATCTGTTTCATCGGCGTGGTCCTGACGAATTTTTCTTTTAACGAGATCGGCCAGACCGGCAATATTGTGATACAGACTGCAGGCTTTTTAGTGATCATACTCGGGCTTTACGTTATCGTAAAAGGCCGCAAACAAACGTAAAGAGAAGCCGATATAAAATCGGGCTTCTCTTTAACGTTTTAACCAGTATTTAATTCGTGCACTGCCTAACACTGCAATGATCAGCAGGGTTAGGATCATCAGCGCCCATATCCCCATCTGTCCAGCTTCCCTGATCTCCTCTGACTGGGTAAAGACAAAAATCAGTGCAGCGATAAATGCAAGATAAAATAATACATTCGGGATAATCCAAAAGATTACTAACCTTTTAGGACTCACATAAAACACTCCCTTTCAGACTGAACGACACGATCCTTCTAACTATACACTTCTGGTTTCACACGACTAATTCCTTCTGGTTATTCAATATACTGATCTACAAATCCCCAAACCTTGTTCCAATATGCTTCAGGATCCACTTTTTCAGCCTCACCGTGACCTGCCCCTTCAATAATCAGCTGATCTTTTTCTACATCGGCTGCTTCATATACTTCATCAAGCATTTCAAAAGGAACAAATGTGTCCGAATCTCCGTGTATAAACAGCATTGGCGTTTCACTTTCAGCAACCTGATCAACAGCTGATGCTTCATACAGATCATAGTCAGCACGGATATTCGTTACTGTATTAGCCGCATTTAAAACCGGGAACTCGGGCAATCCAAACAGATCATCCAGCTGATAGGTAAATACATCACTGACAGATGTGTAGCCGCAATCCTCCACAATCACTTTTACATTCTCAGGCAGATCTTCACCTGATGTCATCATCACTGTAGCACCGCCCATCGAAATGCCAAACAGCGCAATCTCCGCATCAGGATTGAGCTTCAGCACTTCATCGATCCACTGCAGCATATCCAGCCGGTCATGCCATCCCATACCGATATAATCTCCTTCACTGTCTCCATGCCCTCTGAGATCCGGTGCAAGAACGTTATACCCCTCGTCATGAAAATTCCTGATATATCTGGTCATACCTGAAGCGTCCATCATATACCCGTGCGCAACGATGGCCCATCGATCACCAGCTTCTTCATTTTCATATACATCAGCCGACAGCTTCAGCCCGTCTTCTGACGTAATGGAAAGATTCTCAGGCTGGTGCTCTTCCTCAAATGCTTCATCCGCTTCATCGAGTGCTTCAGCTACTTCGGCCATCACCGCTTCACTTTCCGCCAAATTCGGATTTCCTTCTAAAAATTCTTTTTCATCCTTCGCACTGAGTGCATAATTGTAAAAATAATTTCCAACTGCACCGTATAAGACAACAACTAATATAACGATCACTGCAGGTATGACAATCCATTTCTTTTTCATGTATGATCCTTTCCTGAACATGTTTTATCTACTAATATACTAAATTTAATTTTACAATATCAGGTTCTTTTATGGCACCACATTGAACTTATTGAATGTTTCAGCTCTTTCACTTTAAAAAACTTAGAAATAAATACAAATTTAGTGATCCATCAGTCGAAAAAATACGTTATCTGTATATACGGGAACGATGTATAGCCTCTTAAATCTGCAATGATGCTTCCCGGTTTTAAAGTAAAGGCTCGTTTTGATCGCTTATTACCTTTTGTTTTACTTGCAAAATCATTTGTATACGTAACATCTGTATCAACTTAAGGAGGAAAGCTTATACATGTATCCATTGAGTAACAAACAATTTTACAATGAATGCACGGATATGGCTGCTCCCTATACTTCGGTTCAAAGGAGCGCTTTAAATGCTGACCCTATAGCATTAAGCAAATTTTCAAGTGACAATTCAAATCAATTTAGTGAATCAGGACACGATGTGACCAAGCCCAAAAAACAAACAGCTGTCATTGAATACGACTTCCTGAAGACTCTTAATTTCGAGGAACTTCCTGAGTGGAAAAGAACTTTAATTATCCTGTATCTTCTTCACAAGACACAGAGAAGAAAAGCTTTTACAGCAAATAAAATGAGTGAATTTTATACAGACTATCATTTGAAGCTACCTGACAATATTCACTTTTGTTTATATCATGCATGTGAAAGAAAAATGATGGAGCATCACGGTTATAATCCAAGTGGAGAAAAAACGTATTCACTTACAAACAAAGGAATTGATTTTGCTGCCCACTTTATCAAGGAGGAAATAACCTCAGAGAAAAAGAACAGTGCTATAGACAACGAGCTCTATGACTTTTGTAAAGAATTCAAACAGCAGCTTGTTCATAATGAAATTTCCTGGATGTCCATTCAGAAAACCATCAAGGAACAATTGATCGCTGCTATGTTTTTGATCAAGATCAAGATGAGGAAAGATGAGCTCTCAAGCAGTGAATTACAAGTTATTCTTGCAGAGGTATTTGATATTCAACTCCCTGAAAAATCGATTCAGTCAGCAGTATCCAGAATGAAGCCTGATATAAAAAGAGTCAGAACCAAGAAACCGTTAAGATATAGTATTACAAGAACCGGCGTGCATTCAATGAGAAAAAGTATTGAACTTCATCAGGAATAACCAGTTTACTGAGAGCCGTGAACGTCATCTGATGTTCACGGCTTGTTTTATGTCATTTCAGCAGCTCATCGATTATGATGGTAATAAATATCTGACTAAAAGGAGCTTGAACATGACTCAACAACTCATTACTTTATCAGACCGCATTTCCTACCTCACCCCTGTTGGACCGACTGACAGACCGATCCTGATGGCAGTGGCGGGCGATCGCCATTCACTTATGATTGATGGCGGAAATTCGAAAGCCCATGCTGAACTGTTTTTAGAAAAGCTGAAGGAAGCCGGAAAACCGCTTCCTGACCTGACAGCTGTTACCCACTGGCACTGGGATCATATTTTCGGACTTGAAGCATTAACAGCACCAGCCATTGCTTCTTATGATACGAAGCAGGCGATGGAAGAGCTCGTTGATTTCAACTGGGACGATCAGTCTCTTGATGAACGGGTAGCAAGCGGCGTCGAGATTCAATTTTGCGCTGATGCGATTCGTGAAGAGTTTCAGGATCACCGTGATATTAAAGTAGTGCTGCCGACTATTGTGTTCCAGGATGAATTAACAATCGACTTAGGCGGCGTGACCTGTGTCTTGAAGCAGGTTGGAAGTGACCATGCGAAAGACAGCACAGTGATTTATGTAAAAGAAGAAAAGTTATTGTTTTTGGGAGACGTGACAGCGCCGCTGATGTATGCGCCTAAGTGGCATTTTACTGCAGACGAGACGTTAAATCTGCTCGACCGCCTTGATCAGTTCGATGCAGAGACTTACGTGATTTCACACTATAAGCCAATCTCAAAGGCCGAGTATCAAAAAGAAGCGCAATTTTTACGCAAAACTGCATCACTTGTAAAAGAATGCGGCCGTGACCTTGATCAGATTAACGCCAGATTGACTGCTTATTACGGTAAAGAATTAACTGCTGATGAAGAGGAAATCGTAAGCTTTTTTATGAACGGTATTTCCTGACAATAAGAGTACATTCCCTGCACCTTCAGATTAGAAAACGCCATAAATGTTTTTTAAGATGAGAGCAGGTGGTGATTCAATTGGTCAATCAGCGAAACCGCAAATGGATTATGGGACAGACCTGGAATGACCTGCTGTTTGCCCATTACCCAGTCGAAATTCACGAGTTACAGAAGCTGCGCCCTGACTGTCTGCAAGTTGATACGTATGATGGGCAGGCATGGGTCAGCGTCGTTCCTTTTGAAATGAGTGACATTCATTTTAGAGGATTATCTGCGATTAAATATAAAAAACGCTTTAGTGAACTGAATGTCAGAACATACGTGACATTCAACGGCGAACCCGGCATTTATTTTTTCAGCCTGGATGCCAATAGCCCGCTTGCAGTACAGCTTGCTAATCTATCTTACGCGCTGCCGTACCTGCATGCTGATATGGAAGTTGCGCACAGCGGAAGCCAAATCCATTTTAAAAGCACCCGAAACGACCAGCGTGCTGCTGATGGTTCATTTGACGGACATTATGCGCCTGCGGGAGAACCATTTCAGACGAAGAAAGGATCTCTTGGCTACTGGCTGACTGAACGATATGCACTGTTTACTGTAAAAGGCAAAAAGATCTTAAAAGGAGCCATTTTTCATGAGCAGTGGACCCTTCAGCAGGCACAGGCTGATTTCCGGGTGAATAACGTGGCAGAAAGTGCAGGCATTACGCTTCCTGCTGAGCCTGAGCTACTTCATTTCGCTAAAAAGCTGAAGGTGCGCGTCTGGCCGCCGGAGCAGATTGGGATTTATCATAACGAAAGGAGACCGGATGATTGATTCCGGTCTCTTTTGGCGTGAGGCCAGGTATTGGCAAGGCGAATGATTGATTGCTGTTGGTGGCGGATTACATCACGTATGCAATTAATTACGACACCTTTGCGCCGGATTCGATCACCTTTTAAAGGAATTAGGCCTGCGCAGGAATAGCTGGTTGTATTTCTTTCAGCAAGCGTGTGAATTCAATCAGCTACCCGCTTAATTCCATCACCTTTTCATTTATTCGATCAGCTACTTCAACTCGTACGCATCAAAAAAGCCGGCTGTCTGAACAGGTCCGGCTCTACTTTGAACAGATTAATAATGATTTTCATGCTCCCCTTCAGCTGCTATCGCATCCCATTTCGTCCGGTGCACAGTTCCATAAGGATGATTTGGCGGTGCGTAAATGGAGTACAGCTTAAGCGGCACACACCCCGTGTTGGTCAGGTTATGCCAGGTGCCGGCCGGGATGACGATCGCACAGTCATCAAATACATGACTCATGTAGTTTAAAGCATCTTTCTCAGCGCCCATCTGAACAAATCCCTGCCCCTGCTCTACTCTTAGAAACTGGTCGAGATTCGGATGCATCTCCAGTCCGACACACTCACCCGGCATCAGGCTCATTAACGTTACCTGAAGATAATCTCCTGTCCATAACGCTCTGCGAAATGCATTATTTTCAAGCGCATCTTCATGGATCGATTAAAGAATGGAAAACTCATCATTTTTCATATCCGTAATCAGCATGTGACCCGGTGCATGGGTGATCATCAAACTCGGCTTCACCTGCATCGCAACTGCCTGAGGGGTTACGCCGCACGCCCAGAATACAGGTACCTCACCTTCATTTACAGATACGGCATCACCAAAATCCGGCTGGTTGAGATCCTGGATACCAATTTTAGACGGGTCTCCTATATGAATCGGCGCGCCATGTACAGATGGGAAGCGGCTTGTGACCTGGACCGCTCTGATCGCCTGTTGCTCTGTCATCGGACGCATACTGACAACCGTCGGACCTTCAAAGCGTCCGGCTTTTGTGCATGCAATCGACGTTTTATACATCGGCACGTTACAGCCTTCTTCAATGTGCCTGATTGGGATGCCATTTTTTAATAACGCTTCTTCAAAAGTGAAACTGCATCCGATCAGAAACCCGACCATCTCATCTGTCCAGAGATCCTTCACTTCAGTTCTCTCTTCTGTAAATTCACCATCACGGTAAATGCGGTACTTTGGAATATCCGTTTTCACATTACTATCAGGAGCGGCCAGTGCAGCAACGGCTGAGCCTTCCTCAATCACGTCAATGATCGGACAGGCTTTCGGATTCCGCTGGCAAAACAACAGAAATTCAAATGCCAGCTCTTTTGGCAGCACGGCCAGATTGGTCTGAATGTAGCCATTCGCCATACCTGAAGTCGGCTTTGTCCATTCTTCATTTCTAATTAATGCTCTTGCTTGTGCCGGTGTTAGTTCTGAGATGTTCATTCCTGATCCTCCTCTGCCTGCTGTGCAATTGCTTCTACGATCTGTTCTGCTGTTTCCTCATCGAAGTCCCCGGCAAGCGTGAAGCTCTCACCTTCAATCGGCACGAGTAGATTTGGCGAACTGATCAATTCATCTCCATAGTAAAAGTGAATTTCCTGACCCATCCGTTCACCAAACATCTCTTCCATCATCTGCTGATCTTTCATATACATCTCAAGCTGCATCAGCCCTGTATCCTCTTCATAGCGGATTTCAGCCTTCTCGAAGTCAGCCGTTTCAGCTAGGATTTCATCACCCTCTGATTTAACGGTTACTTCCTGAAGTTCATCAGTGCTTTGCGATTCTTCAGTACCTGCACACCCTGAAAGGATCAGTACAGCTGCAATCAAAAACCCAGGAAATTTCAGCATCTGCTCACTCCTTTTTTTATTTAGCGAAATGGTTTCTCTATAATCACCTTGCCATGTTCATCAAGTAATGGCGTAACTCCACCGCCTGTTCCAACCCACGTCTGCATGTAATGAACACCCGTTTCCCTGTCTACAAGAATTGTTATTCTTCCAAGAGAAGGAATATCTTGTACAGATTTAACCTCAAAGCGATCAACTTCTATTTCTTTATTCGTTTTTTTAAAAAGCATGAAGATCCTCCTTTAAATGCACCAACTGTTAAGTAAAATAGAGCCGGGTATTTCTTTTGTCTATTTTATCATACCTTCCATAACTGGTATTTCATTTCCTTTTTCACTTCAGTACAATAGAATCAGGATCATTGTCAGGAGGAATTGGATGAAAATTGCGTTTGGCTTTTTTATTGCACTTATAGGAATTTTTCTAATGAACCTTACTGTAGACAGCTTTGGTACTTTAGGCAACGATATCATGCATGGAACGGGACTGGTTATTTTAATGGGCAGCATGTATTTTATCTATAAAGGCAGAGAGAAGCGCGGGAAGCAGGAGGTTCAGAAATGAAGTGGCTGATCATTGCGTGGTTTCTTTTATCATTTCAGCTGGTAGTGCTATGGCAGAACAGATTGTGGAACAGAAAGAAGCAGCCGGTTATGGCTTTTCATACATTCACAGCGAACAACAGCAGGATTTCATCTGGACGATTTCACATTCAGGGCAAATTGTAGAAGTAAATGAAAACGCGTCAAATGAAAGAAATTTAACCGAGTATAGAAATACAATATACGAGATGTCAGATACTTTCTCCACTGCACTCATTTCCGGTTCATACTTTGTGATTGCGCTGTTTGTCAGCCTTGTTTTCTTTCGTAGACACAAAAAAGAACGCAACAGTCCCCTCACATTGATCATTGGCTCTATGATCGGGATCGCAATGTACATAACTGTTTCAAACATTTTTGAATACCAGCAGGCTTATCAGGATGCAGGGTATTACTTTTCCCTGCTCGTAAATGAAACATCTTTTTGATATGGGTGGCTTCACATTTCTATCAAAACTTTCTATAGAAAGGATCTTTTCATGTCACTACTCATACTTGCTGCGTTTGTATTGATCGCAGGCCTCATTGTCTATCGTTATTCAAAAATAGCAGGCACCATCTTCCTGACTGCTCCGGTTGCTGCATTGGCAGGCTGGTGGCTTCTGGCTTCAAACCACTATTTTGTTCAGTCCACCCCTCTTCATCAGGAAGCTTTAGGAGGATTTCAGCTTTATGAAAAAGTGTCACAGGAACAATTGAATGAAGCCGGCACCTTTGAACAAAGAAAACAGGAAAATGGCTACAGTTACCTGACAAAGGATCATGTTCATCTGAGCACTGATCCAGCTCACATGACCCTCTCAGTTTCATCCGGTGACACTGAGATGGCCACAGCGTCTGGTTTAACTAAAGGAGACGACCTGGCGAAAGCAAAAGCATTGTATGGTGACCACTTCTATACCTATAGCGAAATGGGACTCGGTGAAGCAACGGTTTATGTTGATCGGGAACACGATATCTCGCTTACTGTGTGGAGTCAGGATGATGAAACGGTTTCGGGGATTTGGCTGTCTGTAGTGGAGTAAGTGGTTCCTTTGCAGAACACTAACACTTACCCCCTAGATTCATTTTTCTCTCATCAAGCGCTTAACCTGAAAAATCTGTCCGCTGTGACGCGCTTCATGCTCTATCAGGTGGTGCAGCACCCACTCTGGCGTCACATGGTAATCCTCCACCTCCCGTGATGTTCGCCAGTCGATTTCACTCATCTTTTTAAAATGAAAGCAAAGGGTTTCTCTGACTTTTTGAAGACGGTGAATATGCTGATCAATCGATTCGTTTTTAAAAGACACAAGCCTTCCATCCTCCCAACTTTCTTTTGGAAACAACGCTTCAATCTCCTCATCCCAGTCCCTGCATAATACTTCTCCATACAGCCATCCCGCTTCTACAGCTGCAATATGATACAAAAGCGTGCCAATTGAGTGAAGTCCTGCAATATCACCATCCAGTTCCTCCGGCGTTAAATCACTGATTTTAGACATAAGCGTCTCTCGCACATCCTCAAGGCACCAGATCTGACGCCCAATATCCGGTGAGTAGCCAGGTACTGTTTGAATTGATAATTGTGGTTTTGTCATGAAAGTTCCTCCTTTTATTTGAGTGATACAGCGGGGACAGAGGTTGTTTTATCATCATGGAATATTAATCCATCTCGATACACACACATTGTGGTGCACCCCTAAAGTTAGAGTTCAAAAACTAACTTTAGGGGTGCATTTATTATGGTTAAATACAATGAGAAGTTTAAATTGATGATTGTGAAAGAATATTTGAACGGTCCTCATGGTATTAGAATTTTAGCACGTAAGCATGGTATTCAATCTAAAACGCAGATCTTTAATTGGGTGAATATCTATCGGCACTTTGGTGAAGAAGGGTTGAAGAAAAAGAAAAAGGCATTTTATTCTGTTCAATTTAAACTGGATGTAATAAGCTTTATGGACAGAACAGGTGCTTCCCAAACTGAAACAGCCCTTCAATTTAGACTAACGAACCCATCGTTAATTGGCGAATGGAAGAAAAAGTTCCTTGAAGGGGGTTATGAAGCACTAGAGAACCCGAGAGGACAATCAACCATGTCAGATAAAAAGAAGAATGGTCAAAACGAGACAGCCTCTAATCAAAATGAAGCGTCTAACAGAGAAAAAGAATTAGAGAGAGAAAACGAGTTATTACGTCTTGAGGTTGCTTATTTAAAAAAGTTAAAAGCTTTTCAGAAGGATCCGAACAACTATCTCGAAAAGCACAAGCAGCGCTATCGTTCGAACTCAAAGAAACATTCAGACTAAAGGATGTATTAATGGTTGTAGGCATTCCTGAAGCTTCCTATCATTATCATATTAAACGGATGCATAATGTTAATCCGGATCAGGAGCTTGAAGATCAGATTCGATTCATCTTCGATGCCCACAATGGCAACTATGGGTACCGTCGAATCCAGGCGGCACTTAAGAGTGACGGGCTGATCATCAATCATAAAAAGGTTCAACGGATTATGAAAAAGCTTGGCTTAAAAGGCTTAAAGTTCAGAAGGAAATCTAGAAGCTATAGCTCTTACAAAGGTACCGTAGGTAACGTGGCCAAGAACAGGTTGAATCGCCGTTTTCAAACAGCTCATCCTCTTCAAAAGCTGGCAACCGATATTACTGAATTCAAATGCTTAGGTGGCGGAAAGTTGTACCTGAGCCCGATCCTGGATATGCATAATAGTGAAGTGATTTCATTTGGCGTCAGTCAACATCCGACATTGGATTTCGTTATGAAACCATTAGAAGAAGCTCTGAACCTTGTTAAGTATGCAAAATACCGTACAACTATTCACTCTGATCAAGGATGGCATTATCAGCACTATACATGGGTCAAGGCCCTGAAAGGGCAAAAGGTATTTCAAAGTATGTCCCGAAAAGGAAATTGTATCGACAATGCCCTTATGGAGAACTTTTTTGGTTTACTAAAGCAGGAAATGTATTATGGAGAGAAGTTACGCACATACGAAGAACTTAAAAAAGATATTGAAACGTATATCCATTATTACAACCATGATCGAATCAAACAAAAGTTGGCTGGCATGAGTCCGGTTCAATATCGTCTGCATACCAGCCAAATGGCTGCTTAATAAAAACTCTAACTTTTGGGGGTCACATCACATTCGTCCCCATGTGTCACATTTCCTCAAATCCACCCTGCTCCTTCAAATAATCCGCATCCTGCTCATTCACCTCAAAGTACTCAACCTGATCCCAGCTTTCACCCACACGGTCTCCAATCACAGCACCGGACTCAGTAAACCAGACTCTCGAATCAACCAGGCCTGTGTGTTGTTTGGGACTAAGAACATTGATATACATATCCGGATGATCTATATCCATCACTTCGCTTGATGGTTTTTTATGCATCATGATCATCATAGTGTTATCAACAATATTTTGATCTTCGAGATCTGTGTAAGATTTTTCAAGATTAATTTGGTTTGGTTGTTCATTACTCCGATAACTGAATTGGACTTCCCTTGAAACTTCCTGTACATTTTCATTGGTTAGTTTGTGAGTAAAATAGCCCGAGAGAAAAAGCCCCACAGCAATCGTCAAGGTACCAAGGATCTTAATAACCTTCATCTGAAAACCCCCTCAAAATTAAATCGTTCCAATAATTCATCGTGGTAATTAATGGTACTTTAAGAATCACTTAATAAATACGTGAGATTACTTATATGCTGATTAACAAGCTAAATCTTCCCCTCAAAAACCACAAACATCCCTCCACCATACCGCTTCACCTTCTCCACCTTGAACCCAGCCTCTTCAAAAAGCTGAATAGTCGGGCGATCCAGGTGACAGCCGTCGCATACTGCTTTCCATGCAGGCGTAAGGAGCTCCTGCGCTTTGGCTGCAGTCTGCTGATCTACTTTTACATGTTCAAAAAAGTGAAAGGTCGCATCGGGCTTGCTTACTCTTTTTATTTCCTCCAATGCTTTAATCGGATCAGGTATTGTACAAAAGACGAGCGTGCCGGTGATTGCATCGAAGGATTGGTCCGGAAATGGCAGCTGTTCTGCTTTTGCCTGATAGGTCTGGATCGGAACAGATGCCTTCTTGATCTTCGCTGCAGCTTGCTCAATCATCTCTGCGTTAGGTTCAATTGCTTCGACGTATGCCGCATCCCGGTAAAATGGAAAGTTCGCGCCTGTACCAAAGCCAATCTCCAGTACATTCCCTTTCACAGGACTGAGCAGATTTTTTCTCACTTTCTGAAACCCTGCTTTTTCAAAAGGCGTCATCGCAACATCATATATTGAAGTAAATAGCCTTCCCATCACCATCCCCCATTTCAACTTTTAAATTATTACCTATATTATTTCACGATTTAGCAGGATTATCCAACCACAGGAGAGAATCATTTACGTGACCTTTTTAAAAGGATCAATAAAAAGCGAGGTTTTTCAATGAAACAATCCACTGAACACAACGCAATACGATTTGAACAAGCCAGAGCGGACAGCAAAGTTTTCAGGACTGCCTATCCCCTTTCAAAAGAGCTGCGCAATCAATTCTTCACTCATGTTTTTAACAAGCTGAACCATTACGTCGCAAAGAACTCAGTCGCTGGGATGTACCCTGATTTTCTGAAGTTTGCCAGGACCTGTGAAGCCCGTCCTGAAAAAGAAGATGATGCAGCACATTTATTTTACTGGTGGCGCCTGCTCAATGATGCAAATAAAAACCCCTCTTCTAATATCTTCACAGAATTTCACTTCGAGCATTTCGCCTTCTTCAAAACCCGCCCTCTGTTTCTTTCATGGTTACAACTAGCCCAGCATACTGTCCCTGATTTTTATTATGTAGCAGAAGAACTCAGTTCATATGGCTGTTATCTCATGAACCTGGAAAACAGAAGCGTAGTAAGAATGATGCTTCCCGATACAAACCATCCGCTTCCGCAAGCCGGATCTGTTATTTCTGCTGTCTTGCTCCCTTTTTCTAATCAGCTTCATCTCCCTGTTGCACTATATGAATTTGATCTTGCAGCAACTAAAGACATCGTCCCTACGTATAAGCATCTCCATCTCGAATGCGATAAGGCACTTGATCCTTTTCAAATCTGGCTGAAAAATTATATGTCTTTATTGCTGGTAGAAAAGTATTCTCTATCTGGTGAAGAGCCGTGGCTCAAAGAATGATCGCATCACAATTCACAACACATCTAACTTCATCACGTTAAATCGTCATAGTATTTTGTCTTATGAATCATACAAAATCTAGCATTCCTATGAACCTTATTCACTTTTATTCGAATTCCGAAATAATAATGTTCAGAATCTATTGATTTTTATACAATCATCCCTCTATAATTTCAATAATCTAAATTTTCGTAAATCTAAAGAAAAGTTATAGGGGGTCATTTCTTTGAAGAAAAACATTCTTGGGGTTTCTGCTTTATCAACATTTCTACTGCTTTCTGCCTGTGCCGGGGGAAGTGATGAAAGTACATCATCAGACGGAGCATCTGATGGTGTAAGTGCGGATGAAATCATTCTTGCAACAATGTCTGACGCTGTTTCAATGGATGTGCATATGACAAATGATATTCCATCTGCAAATATGCAGGTTCAGGTATATGAAAAGTTATTCACGCTGGATGAGAAAAGTGAAATTCAGCCTCAGCTCGCAGAAAGCTGGGAGACAGTAGATGATGTAACCTGGGAGTTTAAGCTTCGTGAAGGTGTCGCATTCCATGACGGTGAACCGTTTAACGCGGAAGCCGTAAAAGCGAACTTTGACCGCATTCTTGATGAAGACATTGCGTCACCGCGAGCTGTTCAGTTTGAAATGGTGGAAAACGTTGAAGTCGTGGATGAGTATACAGTCCGCTTCAATTTGAAATATCCATTCGCTCCGCTCCTTGCTAACCTGACAAATATGGGCGGATCCATTATCAGCCCTGCAGCCATCGCAGCTGACTATGAGGAAATTGAAAATGGCGGCGAACCAGGTGCATATATTAACGAAAATCCAATTGGTACAGGATTCCTTGAGTTTGAAAGCTGGTCACCTGGCGAGGAAATGACGCTTGTAAAAAATGAAGATTACTGGGACGGCGAAGTTGCGTATGATTCGTTTGTATTCCAGATCGTACCTGAAGGCGGAACACGTGTAGCCAACCTTGAAACAGGCTACGCACATATCATTGATCCGCTCGCACCAAATGAAGCTGCACGCGTTGAGCAGATGGATGGCGCCTCACTTGCAACGCAGGATAGCGTTGGGCTGAACTATATCGGCTTCAACACAGAAAAAGAACCTTTTGACGATCCCAAAGTAAGACAGGCAGTTTCCATGGCTATTAATAAAGAGGAAATTATTAATGGCATTTACGACGGGTACGGTGAAGTCGCAACCGGTCCACTTGCGCCAGTGATTCCAAACGCAGCTGACCTGCCGGGACTTGAGTACAACGTTGAAGAAGCGCAGGCACTCCTTGAAGAAGCAGGATATGAGGATGGCTTCGATACAACCATTTGGACAAATGATAACCCGCAGCGTATGGATATTGCAGTCGCTACGCAGGATGCTTTAAGTGAGATCGGTGTAAATGTTGAAGTAGAAGTCCTTGAGTGGGGCGCATATCTTGAACAAACCGGACAGGGCATGCATGATATGTTCATTCTCGGCTGGTCTAACCAGAACGCCAATGCAGATACCGGACTTTACCCACTGTTCCACTCTTCACAGATCGGCGCTGCCGGCAACCGCTTTATGATTCAGGATGAACAGCTCGACAGCTACCTGGATGACGCGCGCCAGACAACGGATGAAGCAGAACAGGAACAGCTGTATGCGGATGCACAGGAGCGTCTGATTGAACTGTCACCTGCCATTTACCTGCAGCACCAGACTTATCTTGCAGGTCATCTGGATGAAGTGGAAGGATTCTGGATGAATGCGAGTGGGTTGTATCAGTTGAAGGATGTAGAGGTTACTGAGTAAAGAGAGTGATGAAAGCCCGGAGCCTATGATTTTTTGCCCGGGCTTTTTCGTTATTTGGAAAGACGCTTTGTTGAGGGGATGAATAAAAGTAAAAGCTGACGTAATAAACTGGAAAGCTGATCGAATTACACGCGAAGATGATGTAAATCCCCCTGTGTAAACGATTGCCGACGGAATAAACGAAAAGGTATAAGATATATTCGAAAAGGTGCACGATATATCACTAAAGCCTTTCTAGCCCCCTTAATACCTTGGACACGAATTGATGTTGGATTTACACTGATATCAAACGACTCCACAGGAAAGGGGGCACTTTTATGCGAAAGAAGGTTCAGGCTTTTGAAGAGATCAAAAAGAAATATGTCCGAATGGCACTCGAGACCAACAAGATCGTCACAACTGCCAAGACAGCAGGCGTTCATCGTAGTACTTTGACTGCTTGGATGAATGAGTATGGAGATGAAGTCCGAGAAGAGATGGAGGCGGAGGTGGAATCAGGGGAAGTTCTTCCTCTTGAAAAATCGGGTGACTATTACAAGCAGCAGTACGAACGAGCGATGCGTCTGCTTGGTGAGAAAGAGTTGGAAATCGCGGTCTTAAAAGACCTTGTAAAAAAAAGACCTTACTAATATCAGAAATGCATGAGATCGCAAAACAATGGATCGACCAAGGCTTCCAGGCTAAGAGAGTTCTTTCAATACTCGGACTTGGCCGCTCGACCTACTACTATCAATTGATGATGGGAGGGAACATCCAGATGAAGAAGAGAGGACGACCCTTTCCAGGGGTCTCATACACTTTAGATGGCACGCCAGTCTCTGATGAAGAGATTAAAGAGTTTCTCTGTGAGTTCAGCGAAGACGATTTGATCGGAGGTCTAGGCTATCGAAAGTGGGGTATCCTCTTGAGGACAGAGAGGAAGTTAGTGATCAATGCCAAAAAAGTCTATCGACTTTGTAAGGAGCTCGGCGTATTAAAAAAACGAAGTAAGACCAACCGTCCTAAGCGCCAACTCGCGAGAAACCGGAGCGTGACAGCCGTTAACCAACTTTGGCAGATGGACATCAAATATGTCCCCTTAAAAGAAGCTGGGTTCTTTCTGATGACGTGTAACGTTATCGATGTCTACGACCGACAGATCGTCGGGTATTATTGCGGAAGGACCTGCAGGTCTGAAGACGTAATGCGGACGGTGATGAAAGCCATCTTACGACGCAAGGTGCATCTGAAGCCAGGGAGTGGTGAGCAGAAACTGATCATCCGTACAGACAATGGACCACAGTTTATCAGTCACAGTTTTGCGAAATATTGCGCGTTTCATGGTCTTTACCATGAGCGTATACCGAATGCATCTCCCAACCTGAATGCCTTTATCGAGTCATATCACAGCCAGTTACAACGTGAGTGTATAGTTCGTCACGAGGTTGAGCTGGTGACGTTCGATCATGCGATATACTATATCAACGACTATGTGAAATTTTACAACGAACGCAGACCGCACGGCAGCCTTGGCAATCTGTCACCGAAGAAATTCTTCGAAGCAGTTAAAAACAATTGTACTGCCTTCTCAATCAATCTCTAGGAGATGATTGTATCTGGTCAAGCGATGATAATGGCTGATCACTGTGAGGTCAGCCTTAAAAAACCTTCTCTGATCACCTAAGTACGAAGACAAGGCCGTTGAAGCCTTAGTACCAAGTTTTATCATCAGTTTGGAATGTGCTAAAATTCTTTCAACAACAAAACAAATCGTGTCCAACATTAGGGGGCCGAACCGAAGCTGATCCAATCCCACCTTAAAACTCAGAACTTCACACTAAACCCATTAAACTCATGAACCCCAGTCCCAAACCTCGCCAGGTCATGCTCTCTCAAAAAGATAGCCGCATTCTTTGCTTCAAGCAGGATCCCGGGCTCAAGCCCTATAGAATTATGCGAACCAAACACCTTCTTTACTCCTTTCAGTGCCGCAATCTTTTCCCACGACTCAATCAGTGCCTCAGGATCAGTTAATGGATAAAAGGCGTAAACAGGCGTCTCATCATACAAAATATCACCCGTGAATAAATAACCGTTCGTTTCATCAAAAATAGAAATATGTCCCGGAGAATGTCCCGGTGTATGAATGATCTGCAGCTTTCTATTCCCGAGATCCATGACGTCTCCATCCTCAAGCAGACCAGTCGGCTTCCCTGTATACGGCTCGTACGTCTCAGGGTCAAAGGATGGCGAAACAGGCTTAGTAATTTCCTTCCTGATCTCCTTTCTCACCTGCTCAATCGAGAGTCCCTCAATCCCTTTTGCTAGCCATCTCTGATCCCCTTTATGAACATAAATATGTTCAAACGATCCATGACAGCCGATATGATCTGTGTGCACATGCGTTGTTACTACGTAAATAGGCAAATCAGTAAGCTGATCTGTGATTCTTTTAATATCATCAATGCCCAGTCCGGTATCAATCAAAACAGCCTTTTTCTCACCTATCAGTAAAAAAGAATGCACCTTTTCCCAATGACCGTACTCGCTTATTGCATAGGTACATGCGTCAATTCGCTGCACTGTGAACCAGTCGTCTGTGAGCATGAGGAATCCTCCTTTTTAATGGTGAATATTACTCACTATATAATTTACCACTTTTATAAGACATTGATTCCCTCTTCCTTAAAGGTACATACCTCTGTTATAATATCTGATGGAGAGTTTTGAACAACTCTGCGCCATCAGGTTATTCCTGCAAAATAATATGATAGGTGGAAGAAAAAATGGATTACAGAGTATTACTTTATTATCACTATACAAAGATCGAAGACCCTGAAGCAGTTGCTGCAGAGCACCTCGATTTCTGTAAGGAACTTGGTCTGAAGGGCCGTATTCTTGTTGCGCATGAAGGCATCAACGGAACTTGCTCAGGTACGATCGAGCAGACAGATGCTTATATGGAAGCAATGAAGAATAACCCTCTCTTTGAAGGGATCGTATTTAAAATTGATGAGGCGGAAGGTCACACATTTAAAAAGATGCACGTGCGCCCTCGTCCGGAGCTTGTGAATTTAAGCCTTGAGGATGATATTAATCCGAATGAATTAACAGGCCGTTACCTGTCACCAAAGGAATTTTATGAAGAAATGCAGCGTGAGGACACAATTGTTCTTGATGCGCGTAACACATATGAGTACGACGTAGGTCATTTCCGCGGCGCAATCCGTCCGGATGTTGAGACATTCCGTGACCTGCCGAACTGGGTAAGAGAAAACCGTCATATGCTTGAAGGTAAGCGCGTGCTTACGTATTGCACAGGCGGAATCCGCTGTGAGAAATTCTCCGGCTGGTTAGTAAAAGAAGGCTTTGAGGATGCTGCACAGCTTCACGGCGGTATCGCAACTTACGGTAAAGACCCTGAAGTAAAAGGGCAGCTGTGGGACGGTCAAATGTATGTATTTGACGAGCGCCTGACTGTTCCTATTAACCAGGTTGAGCACGTAGTTGTCGGTCGTGATCATTTCGACGGCACGCCTTGTGAGCGATATATCAACTGCTCAAACCCTGACTGCAACAAGCAGATCCTTGCGCATGAAGAAAACGAAGAGAAATATCTTGGCGGCTGCTCTATTGAGTGCGCGAAGAACGTTCGCAACCGTTACAGCATCCGTATGGGTCTGACTGGCGAAGAAGTCGAAAAGCGTCTTGCAGTACTTGAAGAAGAGTTAACTGCGAAGCAATAAGGACATGTAAAAGCTGCCGGGGAGTCTGTCTCCCCGGCAGCTTTTTTATACTATTCTTCAATTGAGCGATACTCTTTAATAAATGATCTGCCGGCAAAATACGTTACAATGATTATCACGGTCGCTCCTGTGATTCCTCCGGCTAGTTTATGTTCATTAAATGTCTGATTATAAAACTCAGCTAGTGAAAACCCCATCCAGTCAATCACCATTGGAACAATAAATAATCCGGTTAATAACCCCAGAATCAAGCTTATGAGATATCTCTTTCTTCTACTCATTTCACCCTCCTCTCAGGTTATTTCGTGATTAATTTCAGAATTTACTATACAATTGTATCACGAAAGCGTTTCATATAGAAATAATTTCCTATTAAAAGTTTCCAAGTGTTTTAGCTTTTACTTTTGTCAGTAATTTATTATAATTATAATCTGAGAATGGTTACAAAATCATTCTCTGTTTTATAGTGAACGCGAAACCGTTATTTACTACTTATTTTTCATAAAAGAAAGGGGAATAACATCAATGGATAACAACGACATGAACCACAGTAAAGCAGGTGCTGAACAGTGCCCATTCACTGGTCAGAAATCAAGTGAGGAAAGTGCAATCACGACTGCAAAAGTTGGCACTACAAATAAAGACTGGTGGCCAAACCAATTAAACGTAAGTATTCTTCACCAGCATGACAAGAAAACAAACCCGCTTGGTGAGGACTTCGATTATACAGAAGAATTCAAAAAGCTCGACTATGATGCTTTGAAAAAAGACCTTCATGACCTGATGACAAACAGCCAGGACTGGTGGCCGGCTGACTATGGTCACTATGGTCCCCTATTCATCCGTATGTCATGGCATGCAGCCGGTACATACCGTACTGGTGACGGACGCGGAGGAAGCTCAACAGGACAACAGCGTTTTGCACCGCTGAACAGCTGGCCTGATAACGCAAACCTTGATAAAGCACGCCGTCTGCTATGGCCAATCAAGCAAAAATACGGTAACAAGATCTCATGGGCTGACTTACTTGTGTTAACAGGTAACGTGGCACTTGAATCAATGGGTCTGAAAACGTTCGGCTTCGCAGGTGGACGTGCAGACGTATGGCACCCTGAGGAAGATACGTATTGGGGTCATGAAAAAGAATGGCTGGAAGACAACCGTTACTCTGGCGACCGTGAGCTTGAAAATCCGCTTGCTGCCGTTCAGATGGGTCTGATCTACGTTAACCCTGAAGGTCCTAACGGTAACCCGGATCCGCTTGCAAGTGCACGCGATATCCGCGAAACATTCGGTCGTATGGGTATGAATGATGAAGAAACTGTTGCACTGATTGCCGGTGGACATACGTTTGGTAAAGCACACGGGGCCGGAGATCCTGAAAAAGTTGGTGCTGCACCAGAAGCAGCAGACATTGAAGAACAGGGCCTTGGCTGGAAGAGCTCTCATGGCAGCGGAAAAGGCCGCGACACAATCACTAGTGGTGTTGACGGAGCATGGACTTCTAACCCGACTCAATGGGATAACGGCTACTATGATCTGCTGTTCGGATATGAGTGGGAACTGACTAAGAGCCGCTCTGGCGCCAACCAGTGGAAGCCTGTAAACCCGAAAGATGAAGATCTTGCACCAGATGCTGAGGACGCTTCAATTAAAGTTGAAACATTTATGACAACAGCTGATATGGCGCTGCGTGTGGATCCTGATTATGAAAAGATCTCACGCCGCTATCACCAGAATCCGGACGAGTTCGCTGATGCATTTGCACGTGCATGGTTCAAGCTTCTTCACCGTGATATGGGACCAAAAGAGCGCTACCTTGGACCTGAAGTACCACAGGAAGAGCTGATCTGGCAGGATCCAGTACCGAAAGTGGACTATGAACTTTCTGACAGTGAAGTTGCTGACCTGAAAGCGAAAATCCTTGATTCAGGTCTTACTGTAAGCGAGCTTGTGAAAACTGCATGGGCTTCAGCAAGCACGTATCGCGGATCTGACTTCCGTGGCGGTGCAAACGGAGCGCGTATCCGTCTTGAGCCACAGAAGAACTGGGAAGCAAACGAGCCTGAAAAGCTGGAAAAAGTACTTTCAGTATATGAAGGCATCCAGAGCGGACTTGATAAGAAAGTCAGCCTTGCTGACCTGATTGTACTTGGTGGTACTGCAGCAGTTGAAAAAGCTGCTAAAGACGCAGGCGTACACGTTGATGTATTATTCTCACCTGGACGTGGAGACGCAACAGCTGAGCAGACAGATGCAGAAAGCTTTGACGTACTTGAGCCAGTATCAGACGGCTTCCGTAACTACCAGAAGAAAGAATACACACTAAGCCCTGAAGAAATGCTTGTAGACAAAGCACAGCTTCTTGGTCTGACTGGTCCTGAACTGACTGTCCTAATCGGTGGACTGCGTGCACTTGGCGCCAACTACGGCGATACAAAGCACGGCGTATTCACTGACCGCCCAGGCGTCCTTTCAAACGACTTCTTCGTCAATCTGCTTGATATGAATATTGAGTGGAAAGAAGTTGGCTTCAACCAGTATGAAGGCCGCGACCGCAAGACTGGCGAAGTTGTACGCACAGCTACACGCTTCGACCTTGTATTCGGTTCTAACTCAATCCTTCGTGCTTATGCAGAAGTGTACGCACAGGAAGATAATAAAGAGAAATTCGTACGTGACTTCGCTGCAGCATGGGTGAAAGTGATGAACGCAGATCGTTTTGATTTGAAATAAGATTTAGTTGTGGAATCCGGAGAGCGCTTTGTGCGCTTTCCGGATTTTTTATTTGTATTCTGATTTTATGAATCCATCTCGACGTAGGTCTTTAGATACTATTCTACGAACCAAGTCTGTTTTTCTCCGAACACCACTGTCTATTCTAAGAACACATCCATTTTTTCTAAGAACGTCACTTACTTTTCTACGAACATTGCCAAACTTTCTACGAACCACACCCAAAACCACCACCCTTCCTCCCCCCACCCCAAACCTGTTATACTAAATAAACGAATCTGATATAGGAAGTGACAATATGCGTTTAAATAAATTTATCAGCGACTCCGGCAAAGCTTCACGCCGCGGTGCTGACCGCCTGATCGAGGAAGGCAAAGTAAAGGTGAACGGCAAGAAAGCCAAAATCGGTATGCAGATCGAGCCTGGCGATGAGGTCCTTGTCAATGGACAAACCATCCGCCTTGCAAAAAACAACGTTTATATCGCCCTTAACAAGCCGGTCGGAATCACATGTACATCTGAAAAAGGTGTAAAAGGAAACATCATCGACCTTGTGAACCACCCGCTCCGTATTTCACACGTCGGCCGTCTCGACAAAGAATCTGAAGGACTAATTCTCCTGACAAATGATGGAGACATTATCAATGAGATCCTCCGCCCTGAGAATGAACATGAGAAAGAATATATTGTCTCAGTCGATAAACCGATTACCCCTGATTTCATTAAGCAAATGTCTGAAGGTGTAAAAATTCTTGGCACGAAAACAAAGCCTGCAAAAGTCGTTGAGCTTTCCAAGTTTGACTTCCAGATCACATTAACGCAGGGCATGAACCGCCAGATTCGCCGTATGTGTGAAGCACTCGGCTATGAAGTGTACCGCCTGCAGCGTACGCGGATTATGAATATCCAGCTGAACAACCTGCCAGTTGGTCAGTGGCGTGACCTGACGAAGAAAGAACGCACACAGTTGTTTAAAGAATTGGATTATGAACCGAAAGAATGGTAAATGACACAATACCCGGACCGCTTCAATGTTAGATGAGGAAGCTGTCCGGGTATTCTTTTACCATCAACCCATTACTTTTGATTGAGGTGAGCACATGTTTTCAGCTGAAGTCCAGGAACGATTTATACTCTTTTCAACAGAACACATCATCATGCTCACCCTCTTTATTCTCATTACCATCATCGGGTTGAGATTATTTCTATGGAAGGGCTTCGTAAAACATACAAATCGGTGGACGCTCCTCTTTGCCGGCATCTTCGTGATTTCTGAACTCAGTTATCAAATCTGGGCACTGTCAGTCGGGATCTGGAAAGCAGCGAATTACCTGCCGCTCCAGCTTTGTTCATTCAGCACTTTTTTCGGCTTGTTCCTATTATTCAAACCAAACAAACCAATCTTTTATTTCTATTTTTATATCGCGATCTTCCCGCCTATCTTCGCTCTTTTAACACCTGATCTGGCGTATGCATTTCCGCACTACTTTTACTGGAAGTTCTTTATTCAGCATATGGCGATCCCGCTGTCAGCCGTTTTTCTGCTGAGACGTGATCATTACACACTTCCAAAAAGTTCGATTGTCTATGCACTGGCACTGCTCAACCTTTGCGCGCTCGGAATCTGGTGGGCAAACAGTATCACAGGCGGCAACTATTTCTTTTTAAATGGCCCGCCTGCTTCCGATACTGCCCTATCTATTTTCGGTGATGGCATCATCTATATCATCGGGCTTGAAATCACTGCACTCATTGTATTCATCATTACCTGGTGGCTTGGCAATAAAATGGTTCATCACAAAACATCTGAGCGTATTCAAAATTGAACCCCTCTTCCTCAATTATTAAGCTTTTAGTTAAAGGAGTTGGACCAAATGGCACGTGAAGAAATCATTGTGATCGGTGGCGGGATCGGCGGACTGACTGCTGGTGCGCTGCTTGCTCAGGCTGGTAAAAGCGTCACCATTTTGGAAGCATCGAGGGAATGGGGCGGCTGTGCCGGGAAGTTTCAGCGCCATAAGTTTTTGTATGCATCTGGCGCAACGCTTGGCATGGGACTTGAAAAAGGCGGAATTCACGAGAGAGTGTTTCGTCACCTCGGTATCAAGGCTGACGCATTCAGACTTGATGATGTAATGAAAATTAAGCGCGGGGAACGTACACTGACTTTCTATGCCGACCGACAAAAGCATGTACAGGCCATGCAGCAGGCCTTCCCGGATTACGGTGATGCGATTGGTGCTTTTTATAAAGAAGTGTATCAAAAGGCTGCTAAGATCCGCCTGTTAATGAAGAAACTGCCGATCTTACCGATTAAAACAGGCAGAGAAGCGTTTGAGTTATTAACTTCTCTAAAGCCGACTCATGTTACATTGACGCCGGACTTTTTCAAGACCGTTCAGTCTCTGCTAAAAAAACACAGGCTACTTGAATGCAAAGACTTCATCCATTTTCTTGATGGACAGCTGATCGATAGCATGCAGACAACGACAAAAGATTGCGCAATGCTGATGGGCGTGCTGGCACTCGACATTTACCATGAAGGTGCTTATTACGTGCAAGGCGGTTTGTATCAGTTCGCTTATGATCTTGCCGATGCAGCGAAACGTAACGGCGCAAAAGCGATTCTCGGTAGACGCGTGACTGAGATCAGGAAGGTTAGAGACCATTATGAAGTTGTGGATCATCGCGGTAATATCAGGACTGCAGATCATGTAATATGTAATGCTCCGATACAGTCGCTGCCAAAGATCCTGAACGAAGACTTATATAGCCAGCTTTCACCCGGTTTAAAAAAGCGTTCAAAGCAGGATACATGGGGAACGATGACGCTTTATATTTCACTGGATGAGACGCACCTGCCGGAAGATTTTCCACTGTTCCAGCAGCTCATGAGCCCTGAAGGCAACAGTCATGATGAAGGCAATCATTTATTTCTTTCCGCTTCAGATAAAAACGACCGCAAGCGTGCACCTGAGGGTTTCAGGACGCTCACAGTCAGTACTCATATTAACCTTGCAAGCTGGAAGTCGAAATCTCAATATGATTTGAATAAGACACTGTTCACAGAAAAAATGTTGCAGACGATCCGTCACTACTATCCAACAATAGATGATGCGATTATCGATATTTACCCCGGTGCACCGAAAGCCTGGGAGAAGTACCCGCATCGTCCGGGAGGCGTAGTTGGCGGCTTTGCACAGACGAGAACCCACTCTCTTTTCTTTAGTCTGTCACACCGAACCTCACTTAAAAACTTCTGGCTATGCGGAGATTCAGTATTTCCAGGCGGCGGTACAATCGGCGTATCAGTCAGCGGCTATCACTGCTTTCATTCCATCACAGGGCGCAGGTTAATTCAGTAACTGCGCTCTGATGCGTTTCTTACCTTCCATTCTGGGGAATGCATAGGTAAAACTTAAAGGACGTGTCAAAGTATGCTCGAAACCCTGAAAGCGATCCCTGCAAGGACCTACATATTAATCGTTACTGCACTGGTCATCATTGGCGCAGGATTTTATATTTTCGCAGAACTTGGTGAAGATGTATTGGAAAATGAAAAATTCGCCATTGACCAGCAGGCAGCTCAATTTGCGGACAGTATCGCAACGCCCGGCGTAACAGCCTTTTTCGCTTTTATCACCGAGCTCGGATCCGTCTGGGCACTGACAACCGGTTCAATTATCATGATTGCAGTACTCGCTTATTTTTATAACCGGAAAAAATGGCGGATCATTTATTTCATTATCGCCATGGGTGGTATTTCAATTCTGATTACAGGATTGAAGGCTGCTTTTGGCAGAGACCGGCCGAACCTGATTGAACAATATGACGGGACCGGGTACAGCTTTCCGAGCGGTCATTCCACCGGACCAATTGTCTTTTACGGCTTTATCATTTACCTGATCATCAGAAGCCGGATGAATAAGCTTGGAAAATGGATGATTAATATCGCACTCGGCATTCTGATCCTGCTGATTGCCTTTAGCCGTTTACCACTTGGTGTTCATTATTTCACTGATGTAATTGGCGGATTATCACTGGGGCTGACTTGGCTTGTGACATGTATTGCGATCCTTGAAATCACATTGTGGCGATCCGGTGTGAAAAAGAAAAAAGAGTTATAATACATTTTCTGAGGTTAAAAAAGAAGGCTCAAAATCTGAGCCTTCTTTTTTACGATTGACGCGCTTTAACATCCCTTTTGAGAATATAAGTACTCTGGGACATCTCAGTTTCCCCATTTACCTGGGAATGCGTCCGCTTTGGCCTTGTCCAGTTGCGGTGAAAAAGCTGAGAATGCTGATCCAGTCGATCTTTATAACTCATATCTTACCACCTCTGTTCAAAAGTTTTTAGCACCATATCCCTTGTAGGAATATGTATCATAGCTTTTGTAAGATAAGTGGTATTATGCATAAAAATCTTTTGTCAGCAAGCACAACATCCAACATATGGTATAATGACTTAATCCCTAATCTGAAAGGAGCAAACTTTATGTGGATCTTTTTCAGTTTTATCGCTGGTGTTCTCCTGCTGGGTCTTTACGCAGACCGTAGGCAAAAGAAACGCCGCACATCAAGTCATCACACTTCTTCCCGACCTGACGCAAACCCTGGTAGCAACTCAACTCACATTGCGAGCATTCATAGAGAAAGTGGTGGGGAGAACAGCGGTTTTTAGCCTCTATTCCCCTGAGACTGCAGACTCTGTACATGAACCGCCGGGCTGATAATTCAATTCAACTGCCCGCTCCATATCAGACTGCTCGATATAGTTCGACGGTTCATCCTGTTCAAAACACTCAGGTAACACGTAGGTGTTATCTGTATGATCCAGAATCACCTGGACGTTAGGCTCTTCATTCATTACGTTATACGCTATAATTCCTCCGATAACAACGACAGCTACTACACCTAAAATAACTAAAATCTTTTTCATAACGACTCCCTGCTTGAATTAATAAGACTAACGTTATTTTAGCAGGACCGATCAAATATCTGAAGCAACTGCTTTTGGCAGTTTAATTCTCCTGTGCCCTTCCCTGTAAATACGACTTGATCTTTTTTCTAAATAATAGTGGAATAATTAAAATCACAGCAAAAATCGTCACTGCTAAAATGATCGTTTGTGCGCTGTTTGACCCTGTGCTGAATCCGAGAAATGTATACGCAAACGTACCCGGCGCAATCCCGATCACCGTTGCAAGCGCAAACGGTAACAACCGGACCTTAGAAGCACCGGCTGTGTAGCTGATCAGATCAAAGTTAAAAATTGGTACCAGTCTCAGGAGCAGCACGATCAGGAACCCATTATGCTCAAGCTGATGCTGAAGCTTCTCTCCTCTTTGCCCAAGTTTCTCCTCCACTCTTTTTGCTCCTGCCTTCTTAGCAAACATAAAGGCAAGGATTGCACCTGCTGTTGCACCTGTTATTGTGAGAAGCGTGCCGTATAAAGGTCCAAAAGCCAATCCTCCGGCAAGTGAAAGCACAGACGCCGGAAACAAAATAAACGGTCTGAATGTGTAAAGCACTACATATAAAATCGGTGCCAGCACTCCGACTGATAAAATCCAGTTACGAATTCTTTCTGGAGACAGATCAAGTACTGTCTGGTTCAGTATAATTAAGCCCGCAACAATAACGGCAATTAATATAAAGCCGCTCCACTTTTTCATTTTTTCACCTCAATATGAACAATCCAGCAATCTATTTACTCTTTTAATCGTAACCTTTAAAGGCCGTTCCGTCATATCTCCGGTGCAAGGAATGCTTATTTGCACATTATGTAAAACAAGTCATATCCGGGTATCATCCGTTATCACTGACCTGTATACTGGAACTAAAATGGCAGAGGTGATGACATGATTCAAAATGAATGTACAAAGATTCTAGGCATCCGGCATCCAATTATTCAGGCACCAATGGCTGGTGGTGTGACAACAACGACTCTTGTGACTCAAGCATCAAAGGCAGGTTGCCTCGGGATGATTGGAGCTGGTTATTTATCAGCAGAACAACTACATGAGCAGATTCTTGAAATACAAAAAGAAACACCCCTGTTTGGTGTCAATCTGTTTGTACCAAAGCCTTTCACAATTGATCAGGGCGAGGTGCAGGAAGCACAGGAACGCCTGAATCCTTTTCGTTCAGTGCTTGGTCTTGATCAACAGCGTGCTTCTATCAAAAGCTTCGACAAGTTAAAACAAACGTTTGATCAGCAAATAGATGTCATCATTTCCACAAGCGTACCCGTCTGTTCTTTTACATTCGGGCTCCCTTCTGAGGATGTTGTAAAGCGGCTTAAAGAAAATGGCACTGTGTTAATTGGAACGGCAACGACTGTCAGTGAAGCCATTGCATGCGAGAAAGCCGGAATGGATCTAGTCACCGTTCAGGGCAGTGAAGCTGGTGGACATAGAGGGAATTTCCTGCACCATCAGGAAGAAAGCATGATTGGACTGATGTCACTCATTCCACAGGTTTCAGACGCTGTCAACATTCCTGTAATTGCTGCTGGCGGGATTATGGAGGGTCGTGGGATCGCTGCGTCTCTTATGCTTGGTGCTCAAGCCGTTCAAATGGGGACAGCATTTCTGACAACGAGTGAAAGCGGGGCTCATTCATTACATAAAGACAAAATCCTATCAACCACTGAAGATGAAGTGATCCTGACGCGTGCCTTCTCCGGCAAATGGGCACGTGGCATTCAAAACACCTATACACTGGCAATGCAGCAGGAGCAATACCTGATGCCTGACTTTCCGATCACGAACAGCCTGACAAAACCGATTCGGCAGGCTGCCGGGCAACAGAATAATAGTGAGTTTTTGTCCTTGTGGTCAGGTCAGAGTCCGAGGCTTGCAAAGAGTGAATCTGTTAGAGAATTAGTGACACGGGTCATAAGTGAAGTTGATATACTGTTAGGAGACTCTCCTTTTTCACAGGAAAGGAGCTGAAGATTGTGGAGACGTTCGGCAGAGGCTGTCTGTATCTCATCATTGGTGCAGCGATTTTACTAGGGCTTGCTTTCATTACACAGAGCCATATTCAAATTCCGTTTTTCATTTTTATTCCTCTCGTTGCGCTGGCTTTTTTCATGGCAAAAAAGAAGACTGAAAAAAAGCGTGAGGACGAGTGGTAAAAAGCATAAAAAGACGCCAGCTGCGCGTCTTTTTATTTTGCTTCGATTTGTTTTTTTGTTATGTAATGACTGAAAAAGTAGACGCCAACCGTACATACAGCAGTGATGAATATGACACTTAGCCCATAAGTAAGATCCAACTGTGCAAGACTTGTCGGCTTTGTTTCCCCTATTCCGGCGAGCTGATAAGCAATGCCTTTATGGTCGATGACGATGATAGAGACAATGATGCCGATGATCAGACCGATGATCAATTTTTCCACTTCATTCACCCCAAACTTTTCATTTCCATTATTTTACCATTAAGAGAGATTTATTTCCAATCCCATTTTACTTCTGGAGATTGTATCTATACGGATCATTTATTTTTCTTTTTTCAGCGCTAATGATTTTGCCCCTTCACCATTTAATTCAAAATACCAGCTTTGTGCTGATCTGAAATCTATTCGGTAAGGATTTTCAACAAGGATTCGATTTCGGCCACTTTGATCAGCGAGTGCAAAAACTTCAAAGGATTTATTTTCAGCTCCCGTCATTTCATCCTTTAAAAGCTGAATAACCAGATCTTCACCCCTACTAATCTCTGTACCGTTTGCATTCAGTACTGTATGTGAAGAATTCGGCAGGTGGATTTCCATCCCATATAATGTTAAGTCGGAGTTATTTTTGATATGAATCGTTATGTTGTTACCTTCTCTCATCCCGTCAGTGCATCCACAGCCTGTGAGCAGCAGCACAGTAAATAAAGTCAGCATTATCTTTTTCATCTTGCACCTCATTTTTGAATGAAGAATAGCATCTCATAATAGACGAGAGCCTCTAAACTTAGTTGAGATTCAACAATTCAGCGATCATTTCTGAGCTGCCTGGCGTAAACAAATACATTGCCAACCCCACAAGAAGAACACCTGTTATACCAGTAATGATTACTTTTCTCTGTAATAAAGATTTTCCTTTATAACCCTGGTACACTGCAAGAAAAATACAGAAAATACCGATGAACAAAATAATGAAGTAATAAAATCCCACAACTTCACCCCCCAAAAAATAGAAGTAATTAATATTTCCAATAAATTCATTATATAACCTTGTTTATTGATTATCAATAAATTATTATTGAATTATAAATAAAATTAATTGATAAGCGGGTGTTCCCTTTGATTTATATGACTGTTTTTAAAAAAGTGCTTATAGGTGTATTGGCAGGATTTATTTTCATGGCCGGGGTTATTGCGCTGGTGATATATTGGTTCTTCAACAATATGGACAGACTGCCTGAAGGTGAATTCATGACTGAAGAAACGTCTCCAGGTGGAACTTATACACTAAAAGCCTATCTCGCAAATAGCGGAGCTACCGTTGTGTATGCAGTGCGGGGTGAGCTTGTAACCAATGACAGTGGAAAGACTAAAAATGTTTACTGGCAGTACCGGGAAGAAGAAGCTGAGATTGAGTGGCTTGATGAAGATACCGTTGTGATTAATGGGATTGAGCTGGATGTGCCTGGGGAGCGGTATGATTATCGGAAGGATTGAGGTGGATCATCTTGAGAAAAATTAAGGTGTTAATAATGATCGGTTTAGTCATTGCAGCCGGAATTTTTATGACAGTTCAGGTGAAATACTACGATGTTAAAACGGCTGTATTTCTACAGTATGAAGAAATGCAGATAAAATCCATTCACCAGATTGGTGGCTGGGGTGAGTGGTTTAAGGAATATGTGCTTGTTGTTGAAAAAGATAGGGTCACATATAGAATGTGGACAGATGAAGACGGGAAGGTTGTTGATTCAGAAGTTTTTAAGGGTGGTTCATGAGAATTCAATGACGCTTCAGGAGATTACACAGGGTGTCCGTTAAATATCGGGAGCGTTTCCGGAAAGAGTGTCAATGTACCTGCTCGATCATGAAAAAACACCCGTTCCAGACAACCCGGAACGGATGTTTACTAAGGCTTTACAATATACATGGCACGGTTATCACCTTCACCGTTTAGTATAAGTGTACCGGCATCTGTAAATCGCGGCCCCACTAACCTTTCTTCTATTTCATCCAGCGTATTTAGCGGACGCACTTTCAGTTCATCGAGTTTATATAGCATGATGGTGTCACTATCACGGTCTGGAACACTTAAAGCAACAGAATCCCCTTCAACTGTAAACTCATCAAAGCCCGGCGTTTGAATTTCCTGCACTTCCCCGGTTGTACGGTCAGCCTGGATCAGTACTGGCAATTCATCTTCATTGTGCCCCTGACCATAAATATACTTCCCACTCCACTGAACCTGTGTTACACGCTTATATGGCACTTCGATCTCATTGATCTTTTCTAACGTCTGAATGTCATATATGATAAGCCTTGTTACTCCCTGACTTTCTTCAGGAATCACAATAAAGTTCCCCTGCACATCAGCCAAACTGCTGCTGCTAATCCGTTTATCTAATTCATGCAGTAGTGCTGATTCCCGGGTTTCAAGGTTCATACGGTAATAGCCTTCACTGCCTCTGTGATAAACCAGCGTATCCCCTTCAATGGCCAAGTTGAAATAGTAGTCTCCTTCAAGTGTCATAGTCTCCTGATTCGTTCTATTCATCATATACAGTATAGAATCCCCTTCAGACGGGTCTGTCCAGACAATCCAGTCCTCAGTCGCAGCAAATTCATATGTCACAGAAGATAACTCCGCCAGCTGCTCCTTCGTCCCTGATTCTTCATGATAAGCATATAACCCGTTCTCTTCAGAAAAAACCAGCTCTGACGTCTCATCTATATACAGCGCACGAACGAGTGACGGATATGGTGTATCAGGCACAACCACTTTTTCAACTGACAGTTCCTCCGCTGTGCGATTCGACGTTAATTCTGGCGCAATTAGAATAGCAAGCATGATTAGTGCAATTGCACCCGCTAAAGCCGGAAGTATCTGAATATGCCTTTTTTTACGCTTATGAATTCGCTCGTATACAGCTTCTTTTTCAGCAGCAGTGAAATGAAGATTCTCAGGCAATGACTTCTCAAGTTCCTGTTTAATACTCATAATCACCCTCCTCAATCGATATTCTTGCGAGCTTTCTTCCCCTCGCAAGCCTCGTTTTCACCGTGTTTGGAGAACACCTAAGCACATCTGAGATTTCATTGATTGATAACTCATCATAGTAAAAGAGCCAGATGACTTCGCGGTATTTGACTGGCAACTCCTTTACCATTTCCCCGAGTGTACGACTTCCTTCACTTTTAATATAAAGTTCCTCTGCAGAAGAACCCTGTTTAAAGGTGCGCAACTTATCTGTAAAACTTACTTTCCGAAAAGACCAGCTTCTTAAATAATTTTGAGCTTCGTTAACCGCAATTCTGTAAAGGTATGTTTTAACAGCAGCCCGATTTTCAAACTGATCAAAACGCGAATAAAACTTAACGAAGGTGTCCTGCAGAATATCTTCTGCTTTTTGTCTATCTTTTACGTATGTATAGATTAGTCTTTTCAAGTAATCTCCGTGGTCTTCCATTGCCTGATGGAGAGTCTGGTCTTTATCATTATTTTTCAAGCCAGCGCCTCCTTTCTAAATAGTTGGACAAAGTCAGGACTATCAAAGTTTCATTTTTAAATAAAATCTTTACTTTTCCAACAAATCAGATTATTATATCATTAAGATATATAACTAAATGATATAGGTGGTGAGTTCGTGCCAAAGGAAAATGACACGCCTTATGTATTACTCGGCATGATGACGACCGGGTGTAATACGGGTTATTCAATGAAACAGATGATCGACAACAGTCTGAGCCACTTCTGGAAGATCAGTTACGGGCAAATCTACCCTTCTCTGAAAAAACTGACAGATGAGGGGCTGGCGGTTGCTAAAAAGGAGCCTCAAAAAGATAAGCCGGATAAAATCACGTATGAGATGACATCCGTCGGGAGAGAAGCGCTTGAGAACTGGCTTACCTCTCCGATTGAAAGTGGCTTACCTATTCAAAAAAATGAGTGGTTGCTCAAGTTATTTTTCAGCAGGCATGAACCGGCATCTTCTGCCATTGAAAAAATCAGACAGTACGAAAAACAATTAGAAGAGAAACTCGCAATCTACAGACAAATTGAACAGAATATCCAAAACGCTGAATTTCGTTCAGAGGATGAGCGGTTCTGGTTATTTACACTCCGCCATGGTTTTAAAACGACTACTGCCGCAATTGAGTGGTGCCAGGAAGTCACGGAAGAACTTCAGAACGGGGAGGAATAATAAATGGGTAAAAAGCTTGAGCAGGGAAGATTTATGGCGGCGCACGGTCAGGAAAAAACGGTTTTTATCATTGGCATGAGAATCAATAAGCTTTGGGCGATTCATAAGTGGCTTCCTGTATTTATGGCGATGGGACCGATGCTCCGGGAACTTTATACGCATAAAGAGCTCGGCTTTTTATCCACTGAAACATTCTTTGGCTGGAGAATGGTCACACTCGTTCAATATTGGGAGTCTAAAGATCAGCTCTACTCGTACGCAAAAGGCCAACAGCATATGAAGGCTTGGAAAGACTTTTACCAGAAAGCAGCGAAGTCTGAAGCTGTCGGGATCTTTCATGAGACCTATACGATTGCACCAGGGACCTATGAAACAGTTTATAATAAGATGCCTGCATTCGGGTTGTCTAAAGCAATCGGTGTTCAGCCGGTCGGAAAGAAAATGGACACTGCTGCAGATCGATTAAAAGCTCAGTAAGGTATGTATAAAAATCAAATTTGCGGACAAACTAATCATATCCCCTATTTATTGAGCTGGTTTCAATTCAATTGAAGCCGGCTTTTTTTATATAGTTCAGAACAGCATCGGCAAGTACTTCAGGATTTTGCGTACCGTCTAAAACAAAGTCAGCGTCAGATTTTACTGTTATTTCCATATATACATACGCACGGCGACTGTCAGTGTTGTCTTTCCTCCGCCTGATACTGCTGCTATTGAGATCACTTTTGTCATTTGCTAAGGAGCCTCCTTATGGATTTGAACGGTTGATGTCTTTTATTTTCTCAGTGGTTAGTTGAGTAATGAATATTAGTATGATGATCATTAAGATGGAGAAAGCCATATTTGCGAAACCGCTCATTGAAAGGAAAGGGTTTGTGATTGTCCTAAGAACCGTAAAGTAGAGTAGAAAGATAGCTGCAAACTGGAGCAATAAAAAGCCTTTATTGTATAAGGCATTCATCGTAATCACCTCTTTTATAATGTGTTTGACAAGCACGGGCACAACGCTGGCAGGAGGTCCATGAAAGTTGAAGAAGAGTATTCCTTCATTTCGAAAGTTATTCATTCAGGTTTGAATGTTCATTCCATCAATCTGGACCTTTTTCCTTCAATCCTGAAAAGTATTCCATCAGGATTCGAAATTTGCCCGTTTTTCCATCAGCAGGCGGAATGAATTCCTTCATTTGTCCATCTGATTCCATCAGACTCACCGAGAATTCAATCACCTGAATCCACCCTATCGTCATAATCCCCGCGTATCAGTTCAACTGTCACCTACCAGCCGCAACCGTCCCCTGATGAAAAATCATCTGCCAGCCAACCCGTTCTCTCTTCCAGATCGAGCATCTGTTAGCAACCTCTCCACTCACTTGATTGCGCGACTGATAGATCGCCTGAACAGTATCCTCTGATAGCGGCCGCACATCGAAGCCAAGAACCTCTACCTCAATTGTTCCCGCTCCCCCTTCTGTCATCAGATCACTTTTCCTGAACGTACCGCCTGATTTGCCAAACTCGAGAAAGTCCTCATGTATCAGACGGTCCAGGTCCTTAAGTGATAATCTTTTCGTATTATCTAACAGTTCTTTTTCATGAAACAGAATCTCGCTTTTCAAATGGTCCATATTAACACCTCTTCTAAATGTACTCAATTTCAATTAATTGTAATTGAAGATCCAGCATTACACTATCATCTTTTATAAAATCCTATAAAATAAAGGACTATCTTCCAACAAGTTAGAAATGAAGAGTATGAGTAATTTTAAATTAACATTTTCAGGAGGACTAACTTGAACAAAACCAAAACCATGATCTATTTCGAAATCGCAGCGACTCAAATGGACCCGGATGTTATAACAGAAAAACTGAATATCCAACCTTCAGAAAGTTATCGGAACGGAGATTTAATTGAGGATAGCTTCTATCGTTACAGGCAGCGCAGCGTCTGGAGAATCAGCAGTGGCTATCAGGAGGATCTTTTTCTTGATGAGAGTTTCAAAAAAGTCATTGACCCACTGCGCATGAAAACAGCGGTGATCAATGATATACGTAAAGAATTTAGCGCTACCTGTCACTTGATTGTTGTGAGTGAAATGTTTAATGGGCAGGCGCCTGCTCTGGGATTTTTTGCTGATATTATTCGTTTTGCAGCTGATATTCATGCTGATATTGAACTTGATTTGTATCCATGGGAGTACTAGTCAGAAAAATAGGCACTGCTTTATTCAACAGTGCCGTGCCATCTTTTATTCCAGCTCCCCTTCATTTAGCTCACTCATAAACTGCACATAGTTTCCTGTATGCGACCCTCCTCCGCCGCCACGCCTTGTTTCTTCCAACTCTTTTCTTTCTCCATCAGCATTTAGCGCCTGCCAGCGGTATGTATAGATATTTGAAGGTAGAATTCCCTGAGACATCTCCTGATTCGTCTGAAGCGCTTCCGATATTTCCTCCAGATCGGAAGGGAATTTAGCAAAACCATATGTTTTATCACCTGTTTCTACTGTATGGCTTACCTGCAGATGTGGAAGGTAAAGAGTGCTTTCATTTTCAAAGTCCGGATATGATACAGAATAATTGCGGTCTCTTATTAGATAAAATTCCAATTCTTTCACTTCGTCCTCCGGATGTATATTCCAATAAATGTACTTCTCTGACTCTCCCTGCAAGATAGAAGGTCCTGTAGCTTCACTTTCACTAACCATCTCCCAATCCCCACTCAGCCATTTCCAAATACTTTTGCCGTAGCGGTTGCCCTCGGAGACGTAAGGGACAAAGTAAGTTTCTTCATCAATCTGGATTTTGTCCTGTAACTCTGTATCCTCGCTGTCTTTCGATAAGGCGGCAAGTATTTTTTCTTCGGCAAGAAAAGCTGCTGGTACGTGCATTCTTTCAATCAGGTAAACCACTATCCCGATGACAACGATTATAAATAACCCTATAAATCCTATCTGTTTCCGACTCACTCTTCATCCACTCCTTTCGTTAGAAAAGTAGCTGAAGGAGAGCGATAATAATATTGATGTTCATCAGTGGTAACAAGCAACCCTTTCCCATCAGCTTCTAGATAAACCTGAACACGCTTACCCTCTTTTGATTCAGTTCCAATAATGATGTATGGAAATTTCTCTTCAATCTGACCAGTTCCATCCGGTTCCAAGCTTTGCTTCTGTACCATCGCATCGTCAAACCATTTGATGATATCCGCATATTCAGGCTCAAAGCTTGAGATATCCTCCTGAAACTGCTCCGCATTCAGTACACCTTCTGTTGCAGAAGGATGAATTGCAATCAATTCTGCTTCGGATACTTCATCCAAATACGTCTCAATCTCACCTTCCGGATAAATCACAGAAGAAATAAAAATACCCACTAAAGTTCCCGCCAAAAAAAGATAGTTCGCTAAAAAGCCGATCCAGGAATACTTCCTGTAATTCTGCCAGCGACCACTTTTTTCAGTGAAAGCAAGCGTTAACCAAACACCAATAGGCAATACAGCAACCGATACAAGCTCACCGAAAGCCGGTAAGTTGATAGAGAATGAGAACAACCCAAACATCACAATAAAAAAAATTTTAATCAGCTTTGGCCGCTCTTCTTCATCCTGCTTTTGATAGGTTCTGAAAATCACAAAGCCCAGTATTAACCATGCTACTATAGTAGTTAATGAATTGATTAAATTCCAATCCATATTAAAATCAAAACTGAAATCCAATCATGACACCCCTTTTATGTATTCAAACGCTTCTCATTCAAGTATGCTTCAACTTCCTTTTTTTATCAATTACTCAAATAAAAAAGCCGAAACCACAATCGCAGTTTCAGCTCCTCAGTCACGTATCCTCATCCGGCACATATTCAATAATATCCCCTGGCTGGCAGTCCAGTGCTTTGCAAATCGCTTCCAGCGTTGAAAAGCGGATCGCCTTTGCCTTTCCATTTTTCAGGATCGACAGGTTGGCCATGGTGATGCCAACTTTTTCAGTCAGCTCTGTGACGCTCATTTTCCGTTTTGCCAGCATGACGTCTATATGAATGACAATTGCCATGTATGTTCACCTCAGACTGTTAAATCATTTTCTATTTTAATATCGATTGCGTTTCTTAATAACTTTTGAAGAACGTATGCAAATACAGCTACCACGAAGGAGGCAAATATGACTACCGCTCCAATCAGGATCACACCTGGCGCATCATCGTATTCTCCAATCAGGAAAAAGAATGGCATTGTTGCTGTATAGATGACGCTGACTCCCAGCGCAGAAAACTTAATCATTCGTAATGCTCTTACAGCCTGATCTGAAAAAGCATCATTTCTATCTATTAAGTTTAACAGTTTGAACGACTGGTACAATGCATAATAAAAAGGAATACCTGATACATACATGCCAATTATAATACCACGTACCCAGCCACCAAACACCTCATCGCCTGCCACACCACTCCAAAGAGCCGGTAGCGCAAAGATACATAATGCCAACACGGCCAAAGCAAGCACGATTAACACAAATTTCAAAAACATGGTTGAACTTTTACTCATATCAGACACCTCTCACTTCGTACAATAGATCATCTTTCATTAAGGAAATATTAGCATATATTTTATTGATAAACAATAAATTTTTACTGTTTACATATAAAAAAAGCCATTTGATGATATGGCTTTTAGAAAGTAGATCCATTTAATCAAAGTTTACTTTTTTACCGATTAGCATTTCCTCTGTAATTGGAATTTCACCATCTTGATGTGCTTAATCTCACAGCCATTTTTCTTTTTTCCACTAACAGTCCAATCCACCACACCAACATCAAACAATAACCCACGACTGAAAAAATCGTCCAGAAAGCACCATGCTGCAGTTGCGATAAAAAGAATTCAACTTCATTCTGTTCCACAAGCCTGATAGATTCTGCACTGTTTAAAAAGCCAACAACAGGAATTGAAAACACTAAAATCAAGACAAGAATCTCCATCACAAACTTTCTTTTTCTCCCAATCCTAATGACAGCTGTCAAAAAGGTAACTGCTAAAAAGCCATAATAAATGGCCCAAAACCATCCAGGCATCGTTTCCCAGTACATGTCTGTATCCCCCTTTTCTCAGGTGATTTTTTAAAGTTAGACTAAATTACAGTAAAAAGGTTTCATTCATTTCTTGCTTTTCTTTTTTCAAAAATACTTTTAACAAACTCTTCCTTAAAATCCGTATATTCATTTATTCTTTTTGTTGATTTTTTTAGATAATTCATTTTTAACTCTAAATATTCATTTCTGGTGGTTTTATTTGAATTCAGGTAATCTCTAAAGAAAACTAGATTTCTCCATATCTCTTTCTGATATTCAACAATGTGAATAAAATGCGTCTTTTCTTCGTATGTATCATCAGTAAATTTTGCCAATACAATTTCTCCTGGTCTATCTACTTTTAATCTCAAAAAACCAATTTCGCTGAATTTTTGAAGTAATGGTTTACCAACCATACTCAAATCTTCCACACCAACTAAAATATCTATTATGGGCTTTGCTGCCATATCTTTAATCGCTGTACTACCAATATGCTGGATGCGATGTTCATCAAGGTTTGTGTATTCCACTATTTCTTTTTTTACTTTAACAAATTCCTCGTGCCATTCAGGTGTGTAATCGACTAACCTTACTTCATTTCTTTTTAGCCCTAAGTTCAAAATGGTCCCACCTCTTAAAATAATTTTGGTTGACTTAGCAACCTTTAAAAAACCTCATTCGTTAAAATGGAAAATTAAATTTTTTAGTATCAGACTGATTTTTTTAAATGAATATGGCTTTCTTTCAATGCGGGGCTTTCAATAATTATCGCTGTCATACCCCGTGCCGAAATGGTTTCATGCCACTCGCCCTGTTGCCAGAAGATCACCTGACCCTGCTTTGCGCCCTGATACTTCTTGTCTTCACTAGAAACCTCACATGAACCATTAACAACAATCATCAACTGTGATACCGCTGCCTCATGAAATCCAATGATGCCGCCCGCTTCCAATGTGACAAATGATATTTTGTATTCTCCATCGAAAGATAGTAAAGGATTCATAAAAAACTCTGAGTTAAATTGCGTTACGTACTTCGCTTTATCTTTTTCTATTTGAAAAATTTTCATTCTGCCACCTCCCTGTTTTACTAGTATAGAAGGCATTACGCTAAATTACAGGCCTTAAAATGGAATTTTCTGTGTGCTATAATAGATGTACAGATAAGATTGATTGAATGGGGATGAAATAATGACATTAAAGCTGATCAGAATCACTGCTGCTGCAGTGACATTCGCCTTTGCAATGCATGGCTTGATTACAGGCAGCAATTTGCTAATAGGCTGGATGATGCTATCGCTTGGTGTAATGATGCTTGTTATGGGGATTGAAGAAATTCAAAAAGATAAGAAGTTGATTGGCTATGTCAGTTTAGGAGCTTTTGTTCTGATTAGTAGTACCGGAATTGAACAGCTCATACAACTATATAAACAATAAAAAGCAGAACTCATGCTAGGCCAGCCATGAGTTCTGCTTTTTTAATTCTTCCTTCATTTCTGCAAACTGCCGCTCCTTTTCAAGGTAAGTCAGCCACAGCCCAAAGCCCGTCACGATGATAAATAATGGAACCGTGATATAATTACTGATCGGCGTAATCGACCCTAATACCATGATCGCAACCCCTACAACTACGATAAAAACCCATTACTGCACCCCTTTCACTATGACCACTCACTGGACAGCACACTCATTCTCAACCGATCAACAAACACGCCTTTTCTAAGCCGGTCCTCCCTCATCACACCTTCTTCTTTAAAACCAATTGCCCTATAAGATTCAAGGGCTGCAAGATTATCAATATCAACCCTGAGCCAAATTTTGTGCAGCCCCATTTCAGAAAATCCATATGTAAGAATCGCATGCATGGCAGCCTGACCGTAACCTCTTTTCCAATACTGCTTTTCACCAATCGCAATCCCCACTTCAGCCTGCCTGTTCGCCTGGTCAATGTTCTTCAGGTCAGCCCAGCCGATATGCTGATCCCCGTCAGTTATAATCGCTTTTTGCTCATATCCATTCGTTCGGTTGATACACTGCTGAATCCATTCTTTTGTCTGCTCAAGTGTAAAAGGTGGATTGCGATCCGGCACATTTAAATAGGCAGTCACATCAGCGTCTGTCATCCACCTGTACCGGGCTTCCGCATCTTCAGGCTTTAAATCTCTTAATCTCACATGTGGTAGTCCCGCCTTCAACTTGCGCCCCTCCTTTCATTCAAAAAAACTCATACAACCCATTCTCAAAGTAATTAAATTCCTTAGAATTCAAGCGGAATCTTCCATACCCTTCATAAAAGGCCTCAGTTAATTCACTGTCTGCCATCACTTTTCGAAGCGCAAGCGCTACGTCATACCGCGGATCTCCGACAGTCATGCCAGCTACGTCAATAAATAGCGACACTTTCCCGTCTGCAACCATCACATTATCTGTTGTGCAGTCTCCGTGAATAACCGTTTGGGTAGTCTCTGGAAGAGGGTTCGCCTTCAGTTTTTCAAGCAGCGCACGGTCTCCGTCACATTCTCCTGCTTCAAGATATCGCTCCGCTCTCTGTAATTCTCCCTCGAGCCAATTTATATTCCAATTAAAATGCGCGGACTGCGTTTCATGCAGCCTTTTTAACAGTTCTCCAAAACTTTTCATCAGCTGCCGCTTTTCATCGTGACTGCCCGCGTCTCTTAACGCTTTTGTCAGTGTAACCCCTTTTTCATATGTCATTAAAAGATGGTTTTGCACATTTTCTTCTATGTAATTGATATAACCGGGTACCGGAATTTCGTTCTGATTCTTAAGTTTTTCTAACAGACCAGCTTCCGTCTTCAACCATTCACGGTACTTCTCTTTGAATGAGCTTTTCAAAATGAATAAGCCATGCTCTGCTGATATTTTATGTACAGTCGACGTCCATCCTTGATCATCTATTAAATCAATTTGATCAATTTCTCCGGTTGAATGCCTGATTTTACTTAATAAACCCTCATTAAATTGAAACTTCAATCCCCTTGTCAACGGTGTCCCTCTTCTCTCGCTTTAATATTCTATTTCTGATCACAAGTCCATTAAAGTACTGATACAAGTACATCCCCCTCCTGCTTCAAACGTTTATTTCTCCACGAAGGCAGGAATCTCCTTTTTTTAACAGAAAGAATATGAGAGAGTACTATTTTTTAGAAATGAGGTATACACAATGTTCTACAGGAGAAAGCATTACATCATCAAAAGTTCATTTATTGAGACTTTTAATGATCATTTCAACAATACGAACCTGCCAAATCAGCTAAAGCACGGCTCGCGTCTGGTCGGCAGATGGATGCGTGATCAGAAGGATGGGACGACTGAAGTGTTTGCGATTTGGGAATATGATCACTATGAGGATTATATTGCGATCGAGACCCAGATTAAAAATGATCGTGCGCACGTTGCGAGAATTAAAGATTGGTATGAGCTGCATGGAGGCAGAGATCATGTGCTGAGCGAGTATATACTCGAGGTAAAAAATGAAGCCCTTGAGGACACGGTCAGCAAATAAATCTTTTGTAAGCAACTCCTTTGACTTTACTCTTCGATCTGTATTACCTTTAATCCCGACCTGATTAATATGATTTTTACAAAGTTCAATAGATCAATTTATTTTAGGAGGGATTTCATTGAAAAAGATCTGGAAGGGTTATCTGGATGCTTCGTTAATTCTGAAAATCACGATTGCCCTTGTCATTGGTGCAGCAGTTGGCTTTATTTTCGGTGAACAGGCGTCTGTTCTGACACCGCTTGGCGATCTGCTGATGAATCTGCTGAATTTCTTAATTCTGCCGTTGATCTTATTCACGCTGATTGTTGGTGTGAATCAGACGAAGCTGAATTCACTTGGGCGAATGGGTGGAAAGGTGTTTCTATACTACGCTGCGACGTCAGCACTTGCGATTATCGTCGGACTGACTGTTGCTTCGCTGTTTTCACCAGGTGCTGGCATGACGCTTGATACAAGTGAAACCTTTGATGCACCGGAGAACCCGGGCGTTGTAAGTGTGCTGTTGAGCATTGTGCCTCCAAATATCGTAACGGCATTCTCTGAATTTAATCTGCTCGGTATTATTTTTACAGCGATTGTGTTCGGGGTTGCGATCTCATATCTTCGTTCTAAAGAAGAAACGCACACACTTGGTGAACAGGTGTACAGTGTCGCTAACGGACTGAACGAAGCAACAATGTTTATCGTAAGAGGCGTCCTTCAATACGTGCCGATCGGTGTATTTGCCATCGTTGCAAATACAGTCGGAACGCAGGGTACAGGCATTCTGCTTGAGCTTTGGAACGTTGTGATGGTGCTGTATGTGGGGATTGCTGTACAGATCTCACTCTATATTTTAGTCATGGTGCTATTTAAAATCAGCCCTGCTGCTTTCTTCAGACAGGCAAGAACACCGATGCTGACGGCTTTTGTCACACAAAGCAGCTCAGGTACACTGCCGCTTACACTGAATGCAGCGAAGAATCTCGGGCTATCTAAAAGCTTATACGGCTTCAGCCTGCCGCTTGGCGCAACGATTAATATGGACGGTGCAGCAATCCGGATTGCTGTATCAGCCGTTTTTGCAGCAAATGTTGTTGGTCAGCCGCTAGGATTATCTGAAATGCTAATGGTCGTACTAGTTGGAACGCTTGCTTCAATCGGAACAGCCGGTGTCCCAGGCGCTGGTATCGTGATGATCGCCACTGTGTTCGCACAGCTCGGTCTGCCGATGGCAGCTGTTGCACTGCTTGCAGCCATCGATGTGCTTGTTGGAATGGGTGCAACAATGCTGAATGTGACAGGAGATCTGGTTGGATCAAATGTCATTAATAAGATTGAAGAGAAGAAAAAAGCTGCTTAAGATGAAAAGCTGTCCTTGAATGGACAGCTTTTTCGTTTATAGTGAAGTGAATGAAGCTTACACATTTATCATCTGCATACACCACTATTCACTTTTTCACCTGGAGGATTACATGAAACGAAAAAAATGGCTCTTACTTTTAATTGTGATACCTTTTCTGATTTTTTATCTATATGATCAAAATAACACGCTTACTAAAAGTTCATATACAGTCAGGTCTGATAAAATACCTGACAGCTTTGATGACTTTAAAGTGGTGCACCTGTCTGACCTGCACAATAAGTCTTTCGGTCAAAATCAGCAGAAGCTGGTTGATAAAGTCAAAGAGTCTGAACCGGATATCATCGTGATCACAGGCGACATCATTGATGAAAGACGGTATGATGAAGAACCCGCTTTAACTCTTGCTGAAGAGATGGTGCAGCTCGCTCCTGTTTATTATGTATCTGGTAATCATGAGATGCGGTCAGGAAAGTATGATGGTTTGATTGATATTGGCATCAACGTGCTTACAAACGAGACCACCTTAATTTCAAATAACGACGCCAGTATACAGTTAGCAGTCATTGAAGACCCTTCTCCTTCTAATGCAATCACTGTCGAAAATAACCTTCAGCAGACATTTAAAGAAGCTGAGAACAGTCAATTTACTTTACTGCTGGCGCACAGGCCCGAATGGTTCTCACTTTACCGCGAGTATCAGCCGGACCTGATTCTTTCAGGACACGCACACGGCGGACAGATCAGATTACCATTGATCGGTGGACTTGTCGCACCAAATCAGGGACTCTTTCCTGAATATACTTCTGGTATACATGAAGTGGATGGATCAAGCCTGATTGTGAGCCGCGGGCTGGGCAACAGCCTTTTCCCATTCAGAGTATTCAACCGTCCGGAAATTGTTGAAGTTGTACTAAAAACAAATTAAATGACGAGGAGTGGAACGATGAAAAGAGTAGACGTTGTATATTCATTAATTGTCGATGAAAAAGAAGAAAATGTACTGATGGTCCATAATATTAAATATGATAACTGGTCTTTACCGGGCGGCTCAGTTGAACCGGGAGAAACCTTGGCTGAAGCAGCAGTACGGGAAGCCTGGGAAGAAACCGGATTGACTGTTGAAGTAAGCCGCGTTCTCACAGTGAATGAAGGCTTCATGATGAAGCATCAGCACCATGCGATCTTCATTACCTTTGCCGCCAGTATAACGGGTGGTGACATTGAGATTCAGGATACAGAAACGGTTTCACGTGTAAAATGGGTGAGTCTGGATGAAGCTGATGAATTGATGCCTTATTATAAAGGTGGATTAAAGCAGCTGCTGAAGGGTGATGCCCCCTACGTCTTTCAGGGAGAAGTAAATTAAAGATATACCCTGCAGCGTAAATTTTCTGATCTGCAACATTTCTGCATACTTTGTGGGTAAAGGACCACAAAGGAGTTGATCAGATGAGTGATTATAAAAAGAATAGCATCACCTTGACCGGAGCGGTCGGACTTGGCACGGGCGTGATGATCAGTGCCGGGATTTTTGCACTGCTCGGTCAGGTGGCTGAGCTTTCAGGCGCATGGTTTCCACTGATGTTCATCGCAGGTGGAATTGCAACTGCTTTCAGTGCTTATTCTTACATTAAAATGAGCAATGAATATCCTTCTGCCGGTGGAATCGGCATGTTTCTCGTAAAAGCATATGGTGAAACAACGATAACAGCCGGTGCAGCTTTACTGATGGCGCTGTCTATGGTGATTAACCAGAGTCTTGTCGCCAGAACGTTCGGTACATATACGCTTCAATTATTCGGTACTGATTCCGGAAGCTGGCTTGTACCTGCATTAGGAGTAGGTCTGTTAACGACAGCATTTTTAATTAATATTGCCGGCAACTCATTTATCCAGACCTTCACTTCTATTATGTCACTGCTAAAAATCGTCGGTTTATCTATTTTCGCTATTGCAGGATTATGGGCAGCAGGCTTCTCTTTTGAAGCTGCAGAGCCAGGAGGCAACCCGCCTGATCTGTCTCCGGCAAGTTATATCGCGGCAGTCGCATTAACGATTTTAGCATTTAAAGGATTTACGACAATTACAAACAGCGGTTCTGAAATTAAAGAGCCGAAGAAAAATGTAGGCCGTGCGATTATGATTTCAATCGCGATCAGCCTCTCTGTCTATATGCTGCTGGCATGGGCGGTTTCAGGAAGTCTGTCGATCACTGAGATTATTGAGGCAAAAGACTACGCGTTGGCTGAAGCAGCGAGACCCACTTTTGGAGAGTTGGGTGTCTGGTTCACCGTAATTATTGCAATTCTAGCGACTGTTTCAGGGATCATTGCGAGTGTCTTTGCAGTATCCAGAATGCTTGCCATGCTGACTGATATGAAGCTGATTCCCCATAAACACTTCGGGATGCCTGGTGATATTCAGAAGCATACGCTTGTGTACACGATTGTGTTTGCGATGGCGCTTACGATTTTATTTGATTTAAGCAGAATTGCAGCAATCGGCGTTATTCTTTATCTGGTGATGGATATGATTATTCATTGGGGTGTGCTGAAAAAGCTGAAGGGTAAAGTGCAGGCTAACCGCGGAATTGTAACAGCCGCTTTGGTCATTGATGCAGTTGTACTGAGTGCTTTTGTGTTGGTTAAGCTGCAGCAGGATTGGCTGATTGTGGTGGTGGCGGTTGTGATTACAGGACTTACTTTTGTTGGAGAAAAATTCTTTCTGAAGTCAGTTAGTCAGGATTAATACATTTAGTTATATAGAAAAAACCGGTGCGCAACATGTGCGTACCGGCTTTTCATATCAGATGCTATTACACTGCCATCTTGCGGCATTCCTCTGCACACTTTCTGCAGGCTTCTGCACAATGCTGGCAGTGATCGTGATCATGCTTCGCACACTCATCTGCGCATGCTTCACAAATTTCTGCACACAATCCGCAAATCTCACGTACATGCGGGCTGTTAGACTGCATTGCAGTAATAGCAAATGCACATGCATCTGCACACTCGCGATCTGAACGGATACAATCCGCCATCATCTTCACGTCTTCTTCACTCAGGCAGGCATCAAAACAATGATTGCAGGCTTCCAGACACTTCTTACACGCTTCAAGACAATCCTGGTATTGCTGATTCATCTGTAGTTCCTCCTTTATGTAGGTTTAGTACATTCTTTCCCGTTGTAATTATTGGTAAACAGATTATGTTGGATTCATTAAAAAACCTGAGTTTCTGCATATTTTCTGCACAAAATCTGCGTATACTTGATATATGAAATTGAGGTGGCGGGAATATGAATAAAATTTCTTTGAAAATCAGTCTGTTCTATTTAACAGGAATCGCCATTATTCTGACGATCTCTTTATTTCTGGTACATGACCGCCTGGTAGATCAACAGGTTGAGAATGAACTTGAAAGATTACAGCAGCGCGGCGACAGCCACCGGGATGTGCTGGCGGATCATTTCAATGCGACGACAGTGAGCCATGTCGTCATGATGGAAGAAAAAGCCCTCACAGAAGTTGTCATCATCAATGAAGACGGATTACCTGAGGCAGCATCCAATCAGGCTGACACATTTGTTAAAGACGAGTGGCTAACTGCAACTGAGGGCATTGTCGAGGATGACTGGCGGAATGAACCCTTTTTAGCTACTGTCAGCCCTTTAAATAACGGTCAAAAGGTAATCATGCTCGAACCTACACGCCAGATTCAATCGCTCATCAGTGAGCTGAACCACCACTTTGCCATAGCCGCCTTGTTAACGGGTTTATTCCTGTTGGTCAGCCTGTATTTCTTGAGCCATTTCATTACAGGCCCCCTTCTTTCCATTCGAAAAACAGCGGGGAAACTTAGTCAGGGCGATGTACTGACGGTTCCTGAGACAAAAAGAAATGATGAAATAGGTGAGCTTGCCAGATCAATCACAAAAATCTCCGGTGACCTGCATCAAATTCAGCAGTCACGTAAAGCTTTCCTCACTTCAATTGCCCATGAACTCAGGACACCCACCACCTATATAAAAGGTTATGCAGGGTTACTGAAAAAAGAGGATTCAGCATACGGGAGTATTATTTATGAAGAAGCAGACAGGCTTCACCGGCTGATAGAGGATTTATTTGAGCTTGCGAGACTAGAAGAAAACAGCTTTACAATAGAGCCTGAAAGAACAGAAATAACAGGATTTACAACAGCGGTGATGAAAAGAATTCAGCCGGCATTTGATACAAAACAAATCAGCCTTCAGTTTGAAACTGAACAGCCTTTTTATAAATCAATCGATCAGAAACGGCTTGAACAGGTGCTAATTATTCTGTTAGATAACGCACTAAAATACACTCCTGCTCAAAAGACAGTAAAAGTCTCTGTCAAAAAAGAACAGATTGAAATTACAGATGAAGGACCTGGTGTCACGGAGGAATCGCTCCCTTATCTGTTCGACCGCTTTTACAGAGTGGATGCGTCAAGGAACAGAGACACTGGCGGAACAGGTCTTGGGCTTGCGATCGCAAAGGAAATTATCAACGCGCACCATGCCTCAATTTTTGCTGAGAATACAACACAGGGGTTAAAGATCACCATTGACCTGAGAGGAGTATCAGATGAAGAAGATCGTACTCGTAGATGATGAACAGAGAATGCTGGATCTGCTTGAGCTATACCTTAAACCGCTCGGCTATGAATGTATTAAGCTCAGAAGCGGCGAAGATGCAATTAAGCTAATAAAAAATGAGGAACCTGACCTGCTCATTCTTGATGTCATGATGCCTGTGATGGATGGATTTGAGACGTGCCGTATGATTCGCAGATTTTCAGACGTCCCAATCATTCTGCTAACGGCCCTCCATGAAAAAGAGGATATTGTCAAAGGGCTTCAGTACGGTGCAGATGACTATATTGTTAAACCATTTGATGAGGAAGAGCTGGTGGCAAGAATTCATGCGATATTCAGACGTGCCTCAGACGATTTCGCCAGAAGAATTGAATATGAAGGGCTCGTCTGGGATGAGTTCTCACATGAGCTATCTTACGAAGGGAAACAGCTGAGGGTTACACCAAAAGAATTTTCAATCCTCGGGCAGCTCCTGAAAAACCCTGGACGCGTCTACTCGAGAGAACAGCTATTATCAATTATCTGGGGATATGAAGCATGGACAGATGGACGTACAGTCGATTCGCACGTCAGAAACCTCCGGGAAAAGCTGAGAAAGACAGGCTTTCCTGTTGAAGATCATTTACAGACAGTATGGGGAGTTGGTTATAAGTGGATAAAATAAAAGCAGGACTTTTAAGCAGCGTGGTGCTTTTGACAGCGTGCTCGTCAGATGATGCATTTTTCGAAGAAGTAACTGCAGATACTGGAGATGCTCACGTACATGGAATGGACTATGTAGACGGGGATCTCATGATTGCTACACATTACGGGCTTTTGAAAAAAGAAGACGAAACATGGCTTCATTCGACCACCAACAACCATGATTATATGGGCTTTACGGCGTTTGAGGAAGGCTTTTATGCAAGTGGACATCCCGAACCTTCAAGCGACCTTGAAAATCCACTCGGCCTTGTGAAGAGTACTGATCAGGGAGAAACGATTGAACAGCTTGTATTCTCAGGCGAAACTGATTATCACTATATGTCAGCCGGTAAAAACACCGGCCGCCTCTATACCGCGCTGATGGATGGAAATAGTGAACTTGAAGCAGGATTTTATTATACAGATGATGAAGGCGACAACTGGACATCAATGCCGCTTTCAGGCCTTGAAGCAGAGTCAGTTTTTGGTTTGTCCGCTCACCCGGATCATCAGGATCAGATTGCAATCCTAACAAATAGAGGCCTTTATGAATCTACAGATGCAGGTGAGACTGTCACTCTGCAGGAGAACAGTGAAGGAACAAGTGCAGCACTCTATACAGAAAGCCAATTTTACACAGTTAAAAATCAGGTGTTCATTTCTCAGGATGAAGAATTGGGGCAGATACCACTTGAGGAGCCTGTTTTGTATCTGGCAGTGAACCCATCTGATGCAGAAGAGATATATGCAGTTACAGGAGAAGGTGAAGCTGCCGTGACGGTGGATGGCGGAACCAGCTGGACAGCTGAGGAAATCATTCCATCAGAATAATGTCCTACTAAAAAAGCTGAGAGTTGCCTCTCAGCTTTTTGGTTATTCTGCAGATAATTCATCCTCTGTGACCCATTTATGATTCGTTACTTCTTCGCCTGATTCCAGCGTGAAGTCAATCATATAAACCGTCGTTTCCACTGCGGTATCGATTGTTACAGTAGCACCGTCCATCCCTTCCATATGTTCAGCTTCCGCCTTTACTTCATCACCTTCTGTGTAAGGTTCCTCTCCAGCGTCTGTGATTTCCTCATGAATGATCCACTTATGGTCTTCTACACGTTCACCACCATCAGTCGGGTCATAAGAAATACTGTAAGCAACTGTATCATAAGCACCTACAATCGTTGCTTCAGCACCTTCCATTCCTTCCATGTGTGCTTCAGTGATGATTGCAGTGTCCCCTTCTTCAAATGTCGGGTTTTCTGCCTCTTCTAACCCTTCAGGCACTTCACCTGAGCCAGACATGTCCATGCCTGAGTGATCCATACCTTCCATTGAACCCTCATCTTCCATGTCATCCATATTTTCATCCATGTTCTCTTCCATGTTTTCGTCCATATTATCACTCATGTCGCCTGATCCCATGTCATCACCGCCGCCGCAGGCTGCAAGCAACACACTTAGAGTAAGCGCCATCGTGCCCATTACTAATTTGTTTTTCATTTGAAGATACCTCCTGTTATTTTGATTCATTCTTAATCTACCCAAAGAATGTGCAGAAACTTTGCAGAAATACAGTTTGAGCGCATTGTCACAGATTTTTCTTTTTTAAATGAGGTGTCGCGGTGTAAGTAGTGCCTTGGTTTCGTACCCAGGGCGGTGGTATGAAGATGCTGATACTAATTCCATCAAATTAGAATTTTTTGCTTCAATTTGGTTTTTTATTCCTTCAATATGGATTTTTATCGATCAATATTTAAATCGTTTCCTTCAGTGCCTCTAAAAGGTAATAGAATTCCTTCTATTCACCTGATATTCCATTCAAATTTGTATACATTTCATTCAAGTCACACCACTTTCCCATCACTAACCGCTCGCTCCAGCACCTTCACCAATCCTCACCTTTTACTTCCTCTCACCCTTGCCATACACTAAATACAACAATCCTGACACTAGGGAGTGATTCCAATGAACGAAAAAGCTTCCCCAATCATCATAATCGGTGCCAACATCGCCACTGCCATTATCTTCATTTCACTCATTCTCAGATCACAGGATGGCTACGGAGCAGCTGACTTCGCTCTGATGATTCTGATGCTCACTGTCATCCTCTATATTAAAAAACTTGAACAGGACACGTTATCTAAAAAGGTGAAGCTCTACGCAAACGCCGGGTATTATGTGACCGCGCTTGTTGCGATTATCGTTTTTTATTGGTGAGCACATCAAAAAACCAGAAGGCTGATGATACCTTCTGGTTGCTGCTCATATAAACTTCCCCATCATCAGCTCGTCCACATAATGATCCGGACCAAACTTTACATGTTTTCGCTTACGCCCTTCTTCTTCAAATCCCATATTCTTATACAAATGAATTGCACGCTCATTATCCGCAAACACTTCAAGTGAAATCTTCTCCACTCTGCCATCCTGTCTGGCCCAGTCAAATAAAGATTCAAGCAGCCTCCGTCCAATCCCCTGATTCGTATAAGCCTCCTGCACACTCATCCCAAACAGCCCCTGGTGACTGAACTTTTTCATTGAAGATAAACGGAAATTCAGCATGCCGATAATCTGATCGTCCATCACCGCAACAAGCACCACACCGCGCTCTTCATGTGAACGAATCCATTCCTTTTCTTCTTCGACTGTCACACTGAACTCAGTTGGTGAGGTACCCATCTTATCAGCATTTTCAGCCAGAACCTGCTTTACGTGATCTCTGAGACCTTCTGCATCCTCTTCTATCGCTCGTCTGATTATAAGATTCTGTTGATCCTTCACTCTTCCTCACCATCCTCCGAAAACAACTGCTCAAGCATACGCTCCCTGTGCTGCAGAAAGTACCGCGTAATCTGATAATGATCCGTCATTTCATACTCAATCGGTCTGATCTCACCATCATCAAAGCTTAATATCTCAGCATCCGGATAACCAAGCAGGATCGGCGAATGTGTCGCTATAATAAACTGGCAGCTACCCTGTTTCTCAAGGTCATGCATAATTTTGAGCAGTGCCAGCTGACGCTGGGGAGAAAGTGCAGCCTCAGGCTCATCCAGCAGATAGATCGCTTTTTGCTGAAAACGGTTCGCAAAAAGAGAGAGAAAAGATTCACCGTGAGACTGCTCGTGCAGAGACTTTCCTCCATAAGAGGCATAAGTCTGTCCGTCATCCTGAGCCATTTCATCAAGATGTGTCGCAAACTGGTAGAAAGATTCAGCACGAAGAAAAAATCCATTCGTCACCTTTGGCATCCAAGATAGTCTGAGATAAGGACCAAGCGCTGAATCTGACGCATGAAGATCGTATGTATTGTTCCTCCCACCGCCAGCCGGATTGAATCCGCACTGGTCAGCAATCGCTTCTAAAAGCGTGGACTTACCTGAACCGTTTTCCCCTACAAAAAACGTGACATTTTTATTCAAATCCATTTCGCTAAATGTGCTGATCGCAGGAATGTGAAACGGATATTGGCGTGAATATTCAATTTCGTCCCGTTTTAATGCTACTCTTTTCAGAAACATCCTTTTCACCTCTTTGTATACGTACGGTTCAGCGGACGAAATGTTACGCCAGTTTACTCAAGTGCTCATGAATCAGCTTCCAGCCCACGTCCGTTTTCGCAAAAACATTGGTCGCCCTTCCGCTTCCAGAGATACGCTTTCCTTCGTAGAAGCCTTCGTACTGATAAACATATACGCATGTAGCAGAAGATTCATCTGTGTGCAGCCACCTGATATCAACCGCCGAATAGACCTCATCTTTGATTACCGCCCACGTACTTTCAAAGTAAGCCTGTATCTCCTCATGCGTTCTGCAGGTCTTACTCGTGAACCAGAATAATGCGTCATCGTGCAGCACCTGTCTCACATTTTCAAAATCGTGCGTGTTTGTCGCCTCTATGTAGGTTTGGAGTGTGTCTTGTGGTGTCATGGTTCATTCTCCTTCTCTAAATCTATTAATTAAAATCCTGTTTTATAATCGTTTCACTAATCACCATACTTAACCTTAACCGGCTAAACCACTGCTCCACTTCTTTCATACTCTTGTTGGGTGCATTCAAAGCTTCATGATATTCAAGTCCGTCAACCTCAACCACATCAATTTCAGTACGTGCTTGCTTTTGCGCAATCATCATCCACTCCGCATCGGTCATACTTGCTTCTGAGTGTACCTGAATCATTTCACAGATTTTATGTGAAAAAGCACATGAGCCTGCGGTTATATCAACTTCTTTACCAAGCTTAAATGAACAGATTTTATTCGTAATTTTTTCAGTTTCAATCCAGCTTTCCGGGTGAGTGGACATCGCTTTGTCCGTTCTACCGATGATCAGATAATCAGATTGCGGTATATTCCTAATAAGGGAATGAAGCTCTTCCTGATGATATCTCATCCAGGTTATTAAACGATCCAGATCACAATAATGAAAATGAGTACTTTCAGAAGCTAATCCAAATTCCACCACTGCTCTTCTAGCGTTGGCTGCTCCATGTTTAGGAATGACCTCCACATTAAATTGGCTGTCATATAATAAATATTGAATGAGTTCCTCTGATGACTGATCACTCACTGTGATCCAGCAATCATGATAAAGATCAGCAAGCACTTGTTCATATTGTTGTAATTGTGATAACAGCCTTCCTTCAGGATCATGTGTGACTGTTAATAAATCGACTGATGTCATGGGCACTTCTCCTCTTTTATGCTGCAGAATGTTACTTCAGGCCAATTGGAAGACCAATTTTTCTTCTGACGCCTCTGCTCAAATATTCTTTTTCTTAATGCGTCCACCCTGAAATAAGGTGTCGGCCTTATATGAAAGTTTAAAAGGTCTTCTATTCCATGCGGAGCATAGAAGACAAACCGATCAGCAGAATCTAATTTAATCCCCAGCGCTGTAACGGTTTCCGGGAACTTAGCAATCGCATCCCGCGCAGATTCATACGGCTCAAGCCCATTGACCAAATGCATACGCGCCTGATTTTTAACTGACCATGGCAAGCCAGGAAGCAGGCAATGTAATTCTGCTTCATAACTCTTTTCCGTTTCTTCACTCAAATCAACTGCATTAAAATAAATGACATCTATATCTGCAAGAGGGATATTTTCTTTCTCCCGACTCAGTTCATCCCAGACTTTTTTGCGTACATAACCTGCGCACACCCACCAGTCTTCAAGATTCAACTGCTGCACTGTTTTTAAAATCTCTAATGTTTCTTTATCTGAGCCTAACCATTGTTCCGGACTCATGAAACTCCCCCAATTCCATCGTTTCTCTCTTACCTCACTTCTACAAAAAACCCCATATCCCCTTCATTCGTGGTAAATTAACTGATAAGACTACACTGAAGGAGTATAGATACATGTCACAAACCAGCGTTCAAAAATTCATCAAACAATTTAAGCTTTTTGAAAACGACCAAATCCAGCAAACTCAACTTCAGCATCGCTATGCACTGGTCGAAGCTTTTGGAATTAAAGAGGGCATGAAGGTACTTGAAATCGGTTGCGGACAGGGCGATACGACTGTTGTGCTGGCAGATACAGTTGGTGAAAGCGGCCATGTGACGGCTATTGATATCGCGCCTCCTGACTACGGAGCACCTTTTACACTTGGAGAGGCACATGAGCGGATTAATCAGTCAGAGCTTGGCGCCAGAATTGATTTTCATTTGGAAACAGATTTTCTCGAGATGAATTCGGATAAGCAGTATGATGCTGTTGTACTGTCCCATTGCTCGTGGTATTTTCATGATCCCGCCCAACTGCTTGCCTATTTTAAAAGGATTCGTTCAATCAGTAAAATGCTGTGCTTTGCAGAATGGGATATGCAGTTTGAGAAAATCACGCAGCGGGGACATTTCTGTGCTGCATCTATTCTAGCGCTGTATTCACAGTTCACTGCAAACGATGGAAACATTCAAAATCTGTTTGGGAAAAGTGAGATTGGGAAAATGATAGAGGATGCCGGGATGAAGGTAGACCTGGAAGTGCGTGTTGATGCTCATTTTCTTCAGGATGGCCAGTGGGAAATTGATTACGCCAGGGAAGTTAGTAAAGAATTTGCAGCTGCAGCTGTCAGGATTCAGACGCTCATTCAAAATTATGCGGATATGCTAGATGTTGAGGGAAAGAATGAGTCTCTTGATAGCTTTGTGATTGTGGCTAAATGACACAGTAAAAAAAGGTCTTAGAATCCACCACAGGATTCAAGACCTTTTTCTTTTTTTCTCGTTAAAAGTAAATATCAAGGCAGCCACACTTAAGATCAAAGCCACCAACGCAACAAGCAGATTGTATTCATGTCTATCTGTTACATAAACGATAAGACCTGTAACCACTACCGCGGCCAATAAAATCAGCAAGATAGTCCTGACCAGTTCTCTATTCATCATTTTCCCTCCCTTCGAAAAATTCCATAAACTCACATATATTATTTCAGGTCATGTCCGCTGAAACTAAGGTCACATTCCGAAAATCTCGGGTCACGTTCCCTAAATTTACGGTCACATCCCCGGTTCTGCCGAATTTTCGGGTCAGGCCCGAGGAATCTCGGGTCACCTCCGCTCAATCTCCGGTCACCCCCAAAAATTTTTCGATCACAAATCCGTCCTCCTTGCTTTTAACAATATCCATCATACATCCTGCCTTTTAAAAATGGTAATGCAAAAAATTCTCCGGAACTTCCAGTCAGTCCATTCGTATATTTACTAACAAACCTCTGGAGGGATTCACGTGGAAAAGACACTTGAGAGAAAACAGCTTGACCTGAGAAAGAAACTTGATGAGAAAAGAAAGCTTGAGAAACGTCTGTTAAATGTACGGTCGCAGCTATCTGAACATGAAAAGAAAAAGCAGGAGCTTGAACAGAGCCTGTCAAAAGAACAGTTGGATCTGCATAAAATGGACCGCTTTTCTTTAGTGAATGTTGTACGCAAATGGAAAGGCACGCATGAAGAGCTGCGTGAAAAAGAGTATGATGAAGCAGCAAAGGCCGAACTGAAGCTGAATGAGCATGAACAAATGGTTGACGATCTGAAGAGTGACGAGGCTGAACTAGAACAAAATCTTTCAGCTTACTCATATGCAGAAAATGATTGGGAAGCATTTCTCTCAGAAAAAGAACGCTGGATCAAGCAGAATGACAGTGAAACAGCACGCGAAATTGATCTTCATCTGAATCACTATGCAGACCTTGACGCGCTCTTAGTCGAAATTGACGAAGCAATTTATGCTGGACGCAGCGCAGAGTCTTCTCTTGAAGATGCTCTTAAAAATCTTAAGTCTGCACACGGCATGTCTACATGGGATACTTTCCTTGGCGGCGGGATCATCGTCACAGCAATGAAGCATAATGATCTCGACCAGTCACAGGATGCCCTGCACCGCGCGCAGAGAAGTCTCCGTAAGTTTGAAGCTGAGCTGAAGGATGTAAAAGAAGAAACGACTGAATCGATGGATGTAGAGAGAGGATCGTTTATTACTTTTGCAGACTACTTCCTTGATGATATTTTTTCTGAATGGACGATCCACAGCCGGATTAACGATTCAATCAGTAAAGTAGAAGAAACGAAGTCTAAAGTTGCCCGTGCTGTTGGCAACCTGCAGAAAGAACGCGGTCAGGTGCTTCACCAGCAGGAGGAAGTATGGGGCCGCTATCAGCACTGTATTGAAAATCGATGAAATTCCCCAAAACAGGAGTGAAGTAAGTGAACTGGATTTTTATTGTTTCCCTATTGATTGCCGTGCTGATCGCAGGCAGTTCATTTTTCATTGGATTCAAAACAAGAAAAATGAATCCGCGCGCTTTCACACAATTTATTAAGGAGCATCCCGAGACTGTTTCACTGAAGGTTCAGCGTAATGGTGAAGTACTTGTCACGCGTCAGGAAGACCTGATGCTTCCGCTTGCAAGCACAGCAAAAATGGTGATTGCAGTTGAGTATGCAAAGCAGGCTGCAACAGGAACCATGGACCCCAATGAACAGATTCCACTCTCTGCGCTCGAGCCCTTTTACTTTAAACGGACGGATGGCGGTGCGCATGATGCCTGGTTGAAAGAAATCAACCACCGGGATCCGGTCACACTTGCTCAGGTAGCTGAAGGCATGATGCATTACAGCTCTAATGCCAATTCAGACTACCTGATGCACAGGCTCGGGCTGGACCGTATTAATCAGACGCTTGCAGAAACCGGTCTCTCAGATCACGAGCCGATCTTCCCATTTGTCGCAGCACTTGCAGTCCCTTATACACTGACAACTGAACAAAATCTGACGCTTGAAGGGGCCAACGCGGAAGTCCGTGATATGTCAAAAGAGGAATACAGAAATATGACGATCATGATCATGGAACGCTGGCTGAAGCAGCCCTGCACGGATCAGGAAAAGCAGCAGATCCTGAAATGCCTGACTGCGCCTGCTCAGAAAAACTGGTCTGATCACCTAACCCGTTCCAACGCAAAAACGTATACTGATTTCATGGAAAAACTGAACAGTAAAACGTTCTTTTCAAAAGAAGTGCACAGTCATCTTGACCCCCTGCTTGAACCGCTCATGGAGAAAAAGGAAAATCGGGAATGGTTGAAACACGCCGGTCAAAAAGGCGGTTCCACCCCGCACGTGCTGACTTTTTCACTCTATGCAACCGACCTTGATGACAATCGGACTGAAATCTCATTTTTTGCTGATGGACTGGTGCTGCTCGATCAGATGAGGCTGTCGAAATCGATGAATGGTTTTCAGAAAGCGATTTTGAAAGATGAAGATTTCAGGATCCATTTAACAAAGGAACTGTACTAAAATCTTGCCAAACCATTTGGTAAGATTTTTTTATTTTCTGAGAACCTTCCAAAAATTCTTTATCCCCTTTAGAATAGAAAAAAGCGCTTTCTTAAGGGGACGTTATGAAAACAAAACGAAGAAGGTTTTCACTTACTACAAAAATTATCAGTTTAAATATTGTCAGTATTCTATTGGTGATGCTTGTCTTTCTCGTTATTTCCCTGGTCATTGAATACAAACAGATCGAGCGGCAGATGGGCACCCAGGCGATGCAGCTTGCGGTGACGGTATCTGCTATGCCTACTGTGATCGATGCTTTTGAAGAGGATGAGCCATCCACGATTCTTCAGCCTCTTATCAATCGTATACGTACGGAAACCGGAGCTGCATTTATCGTCATAGGGGATACTGAAGGCACACGCTATGCGCATCCTGATGAAGATAAAATCGGTGAAACAATGGTTGGCGGGGATAATATACGCGCGCTTCAGGACGGGGAGTTTTATGTATCTAAAGCAGAAGGTACTCTCGGCCCATCTATACGTGGAAAAGGGCCGATCCGCAATGCTGACGGTGACATTGTCGGCGTTGTTTCTGTCGGTTACCTCTCCTCTTCTGTGGTTGATAATGCAATTGAGCGCGGTTCAGTGATTTCACTTATTTCACTGATTGTGATCATCTTTGGTATTCTCTCAAGCTACCTGCTCGCCCGGAATATCAGGAAAATGACACTTGGCCTAGAGCCTCATGAGATGACCTCCCTCTATCAGGAACGTCAGGCGATTTTGAATTCCATTAAGGAAGGCATTATTTCTGTCGATGACGACGGTTATATTAAGATTTTGAATCAGTCTGCGATGGACCTTTTAGATGTGGATGAAAGTGTACTGAATCAAAAAGTCGAGACCATTCTTCCTAATACCGGAGTCTACGACGTACTGAACAGCGGCGAACCTCAGCGGGATGTATCCACGACGCTGCGCAGCCGGAACGTCGTGATTAACAGAACACCCGTCATTAAAGATGGACAAGTGACAGGCGTTGTTTCTACCTTCCGCGACAGAACCGAGATTAATAAAATGATCGAGGCACTCTCTGAAGTAAAAAAATATTCAGAGGATCTGCGGGCTCAGACCCATGAGTTCTCTAATAAACTCTACATTTTGTCAGGGCTGCTTCAGCTCGGTAAATACGAGGAAGCGATTGAGATGATTCAGGCTGAATCTGATGCGCAGGACCTTCAAAACAAAGTGATTTTTGAGCAGATTGGAGACCCGAAAATCCAGGCCCTGCTTTTAGGTAAAAGTGGTAAAGCTTCCGAGAAGAAAATTCATTTCAATATAGAAGAAAACAGCAGCCTTCAGATGCTTTCTAATCAGGCATTCAGCTACGTAGCCTCTATTATCGGTAACCTGATCGATAACGCATTTGACGCCACAGAAGGAAAGTCTGACCCCACCGTGGCGCTCTTCATCACAGACATCGGCAATGATATGATCATTGAGGTTGAAGATAACGGCGAAGGCATTCCGGAGAAGAATCTGGACCTTGTCTTTGAAACAGGTTATTCAACAAAGGATCATTCAGACAGAGGATATGGCCTGGCGATTGTGAAGCAAGCTGCTGAAAACCTCGGCGGAAGCATCGAAGTTCATTCATCTCCTGGTAATGGCACAACATTTTCAGTCTATCTGCCAAAAGAGATGACATACAGACAGAAGAAAACATCCTGATGGAGGTACCAATCATGTTGAAAGTTGCAATTGCTGAGGATGACTTCCGGGTCGCCTCAATTCATGAGCAGTTCTTAGAAAAACTTGATCACGTAGCATTAACCGGAAAAGCACTGAATGCAAAAGAAGCTCTTCACCTGCTTGAAACAGCAGAAACGGATCTGCTGCTGCTGGACAACTATCTTCCTGACAGAACAGGTCTCTCCCTTCTGCCTGAAATTCGTGAAAGGTGGCCCGGAACAGATGTCATTTTAATTACTGCTTCGACTGAAAAAGAAGTCGTAGAGCCAGCCGTCCGGTATGGTGCAGCTGATTATATCGTGAAGCCTGTCACGTTTGAACGTTTTAAAAGTGCGGTTGAAAAGGTGCAGAAAAGAAGAAAGCTGATCAATTCCAATCATGAGCTTACTCAGGATATGATTGATCAGGTGTTTTCAGATCAGCGTCCGCAGGAAACTGCCCCTACCCTTTTACCAAAAGGAATTGACCCGCTGACGCTTCAAAAAGTAAAAGATATGTTACGAACGCAGATTCAGGGAATTAATGCTGAAGAGCTTGGTCAGAACATGGGCGCTTCAAGAACGACGGCACGCCGCTACCTTGAGTATCTGATTTCTTCAGGCGAAGCAAAGGCTGAGCTTGAGTATGGGATTGTTGGCAGGCCTGAACGGAAATATTATTTAGTTTGAACACCTCCAGCGGTTTTGGAGGTGTTTTTTTGTTGGGTTGCGCGCGTGCGAATTCCGGAAAAGGTGATGGAATTAACGATATAGGTGTTGCAATTAATCTAAAAGCTGATAGATAAAATCCCACAAGAAGCCACACGCTCCGTCGCTCCTCCCGTGAACAAAATGAACAAAACGCTCAAAAAGTTCTTTATGAAAGTTAAATTGTAAACGGTTACATTTTGAATATTCTCATTTAACATTACGCAAAAGGATGGATTAATCGACTACAAACAAGGGGGATTTATCATGAAAAAGATTTTTGGAACAGCAGCAGCTACATTGCTTTTAGTCAGTGCAGCAGGATGTGGAAACAGCTCAACAGGTGCAACAGATGAAGACGGTAACTGGACACCGACGCAGCCAATAGAAATCACAGCACCTGCAGGACCGGGCGGCGGCTGGGATACGACAGCCAGAATGGTCTCTCAGGTATTTGAAGAAGAAGAAATCATTGATCAGCGTCTGCCAGTCGTGAATAAAGCCGGCGGTGGCGGAGCAGTTGGATGGGCGTATATAGCCGGTCAGGAAGAAAGTCCGCACCATATGTTTGTAGGCTCTCCACCACTAGTACTTGTACCGCTAAATGGTCAGTCTGAATACAGTCATGAAGACTTTACACCACTTGCGAATGTGATCGCTGACTACGGCGCATTTGTCGTGAGAGCGGACGCAGAGTGGGATAACTTGAACGATTTATTTGATGATATGAAAGAAGATCCTCAGAGTGTCAGCGTCGTTGGCACCTCTTCCCCGGGAAGTATGGATCACATGCAGTTCGTTAAAATCGCAAAAGCTGCAGGTGTGGATGTTGCAAACATGAAGTATATCTCAGATCCTGAATCAGGCGGGCTGACTTCAGTTCTGAATGGCAGTATTGATGTGTTCACAACCGGTGTAGCTGAAACAATTGAACAGGTGCGTGCCGGAAAAGTAAAAGTACTCGGAATCACGTCTGAGGAACGTCTTGAAGGAGAGGTACTTTCAGAGTTCCCTACAGCGATCGAACAGGGTATTGATGAAACATTTGTTAACTGGAGAGGCTTCTTTGGACCACCAAATATGGATGAAGCAGCCGTTGCTTACTATGAAGAAAAATTCAAAGAGCTGAATGATTCAGAAGCATGGACTGAGATCCGTGAAAAGTACGGCTGGGGCGAAATGTATATGGACAGCGAAGAATACGCAGCGTTCCTTGAAGAAGAAGCTGAATCAATGGAAGCACTGCTTGATGAGCTTGGACTTGCCAGAGAATAACTTCCAGAGAGATAGAAGGACTCAGGTGCTTCTATCTCCTTTAACAGAAATGAGGTGAACACAGATATGCTGGCAAAAACAAATCAGAAGGCGGCACTCGTTGTTGCACTCATCGCCGTCATCTATCTGCTTTTAAGCTTTAACCTGCCCGCCTATTCAAATGCATTGATTGATGCAGACGTAATTCCAAAAGGACTTGGATTCCTTTTATTGTTCTTTGCACTACTGCTTTATCTGGATAAGAAAAATGAAACAGAAGCTGATAAAGAAAAGCGGAAAATTTCTAAAAAACACGTAATCAATCTGCTTGTCGTAGCAGGCATGATTCTCGTTTATATTTTCTTACTTGAAATCATCGGATTTGTGCTGATGACAACGATATTTATCTTTGTCTGCTCACTGTATCTTGATTACAAACATCATGTAACAAATATCATTACGTCTGTTGTCTTTTCACTGGCAATATACGGTTTATTTAACTACTTACTTAAAATTAATCTGCCTGCGGGCATACTCCCATTTTAGAAAAGAGGTGACAGTATGGATGCATTTTCCGGTTTAATGTCGGGGTTTGAAGTAGCGTTTAGTATTGAGGGATTAATGTTTGTGTTTATTGGTGTATTTGTCGGTACGTTTATCGGCATGATGCCAGGGCTTGGTCCGATCAGTGCGATTGCGATTATGATTCCGATCACTTATTCAATGGACCCTTCCATTGCCCTTGTGATGATGGCCGGCGTGTACTATGGCGCAATTTTCGGCGGATCGAGTTCGTCTATTTTATTAAATGCCCCTGGTGTTGCAGGGACCGTTGCGACTGCTTTTGACGGTTATCCAATGGCGAAACAAGGAAAAGCAGGTAAAGCGCTGGCGATTGCAGCGATTGCTTCTTTTACAGGCGGAACAGTCAGTGTTGTATTACTGATGCTGTTTACACCCCTCTTATCAGCAGTGGCCATTTCATTTGGACCTGCCGAATATTTTGCACTGATGTTTCTTGGATTAACTGCAATTGCGAGTCTGGCTGATGGATCGGCCATTAAAGCATTTATCTCAGCAACACTCGGTTTTATGGTCGTGACAATTGGGATTGATGCGCAAACTGGTACCAGCCGTTTTACTTTTGGTAATCCAAACCTTCTGGAAGGCATTGATTTTCTTGTCGTTGCACTCGGTCTCTTTGCACTTGCTGAAGTGTGTACACTTGTCTTAAACAGAAATGAGAAAGATGACGGCCAGAGCAAAAATATCGGCAGCCTCCGTCTTTCTAAGCAGGATGTAAAAGATATGAGCGGACCTGTTTCCAGACAGTCATTCCTCGGCTTTATTATTGGAGTTTTACCTGGTGCAGGTGCAACGATTGCTTCATTTATTGCTTATATTACTGAAAAGAAAATCGCGAAGCACCCTGAGGAGTTTGGAAAGGGTTCTGTTAAAGGGCTTGCAGCGCCTGAGACGGCTAACAATGCTGCCACAAGCGGAGCGTTTGTCCCATTACTGAGCCTTGGGATCCCTGGGTCAGGTACGACAGCCGTTTTACTCGGCGCCTTTCTTGTACTGGGCGTTCAACCGGGACCTCTTTTAGTGCAGGATCGCCCGGAAATCTTCTGGGGCATCATTGCGAGTATGTATGTCGGTAATATTATTCTGCTTGTATTGAACCTGCCGCTGATTCCTTACATTTCAAAAATCCTGAAGATCCCGCGTCCACTGCTGATTTCACTTGTGATTATCTTCAGTTTAATCGGGGTCTATGCAATCAGCTTTAATACGTTTGACCTTTATATGCTGTTAGCTTTTGGTGTGATCGGGTTCTTCATGAGGATGTTCTCCTTCCCGGCTGCCCCGTTCATTCTGGCATTTATCCTTGGCGGGATGATGGAGCAGGCATTCAGACAGACGCTGACGATCTCAAATGGCAGTTTTGGTATCTTCCTTGATAAGCCAATTGCATTGTCACTGATCGGCGTTGGTTTGCTGACGATTCTCTTCCCGCTTTTAAAAGGACGCAGGAAATACAAGGTCAGCTGAAGATGAGATCCGGACTGTTGTGATACGGTTCGGATTTTTCATTTGAATCAGTATAATAGTAAGAGAATAAGAGAATTGGAGTTGAGGTTCGGATGAAAGAACTTAGTATTCAAAAGGTTTCAGCGGATAATTGGCGGTCTCTTGCAGATCTGACCGTAGCTGCTGACCAGAAGCCTTACATAGAACCAAACGAAATCTCTATGCTGGAATCCTTTTACGACACAAAGCATAACTGGGTCTGCTTTGGTCTTTTTAAACAGGATCAGCCAGTCGGTTTTATGATGATTGGCGCTGAGGACAAAGAAGAACAATACATCTGGCTCGACCGGTTTATGATTGATCAGAGGTTTCAGGGAAGTGGGCTCGGGAGAAGTTTTATACAGCTTGCAATTGAGTATATCTTTACTCATTATGCTGCGAATGAAATTGTACTTAGTATCAAGCCTGAAAATGGCGGTGCTAAACGCTTTTATATGCAAGCCGGCTTTGAGGATAGCGGACTGATTGATCCGGAGTTTGATGAAGATATTTTTATGTACGAGAAAAATTGAGCGGAATAACCATCATGGTCATTCCGCCTGCTTTTTCACGTAATGCAGCATGACAATCTGGTTATACACTTCCGTATCCACAAGCTTCAATTCCGTGCACTTTGTTCCTTTTGGAAAAAGCGGAATTCCTTCACCCAGCACACAGGAAATCACAGCGATATAGTATTCGTCAATGCTGTCAGAATCCATACACGCCTTAATCACCTCACCACCGCCGACTACCCAGACCGGGCCACCGTGCTTTTCCTGAAGTGACGACAGCAGTGTGTCTACTGATTCAGATGTGAAATTTGCATATCCATCTCCCTGCTCTGTTCTTGAAAGCACATAAACCGGCCGATCCTGATATGGCTTTTCATTAGTCATTTTCAGTACTTCCTGATACGTACGATTCCCCATCACAATAGACGAGATCCCACTGTAAAAATCGTTATACCCGTTGTCCCCTTCTCCCTCAGCTTTCAGTAGCCAGTCCAGTGAATGATCCTCTTTTGCAATCATGCCATCCAGGCTCATTGCAATATACAAAATGTTTTTACTCATTTGATTCATCTCCTTTCAATATCAGTCTATACTATATTTATGACAAAATACGTCGTAATTGAAAAGGGGATGAAAGGATGAATAAAAGACAGCTGACCATCATGAAAATGCTTGAACCGAACAGAACATTCACTGCCTCAGAACTGGCTGGACGCTTTCAAGTATCAGTCAGAACCATCCAGCGGGACCTCGATAAGCTTCAGGAAATCGGCTTTCCTCTCTATTCTGAGCCCGGCAGATACGGAGGCTATCGGGTGTTACCCAACCGGTTATTGCCACCCCTTCAGCTGAACGAAAATGAAGCACTGGGACTTTATCTGATGCTGCATTATTTTCAACAGATTCCTGACCTTCCATTTGGTGAGATTAGAAGTCATCTTGCTGAGAATTATTATGCTGAATTACCGGACTCGACGAAAGAAAAGATCAGGACTGTCGAAGAGAGAGTCGCTTTTAAAACATCACCTGTACTCCGTAAAAACAACTGGACAACGGTGATTCTTCAGGCAGCTGTTGAACAAAAAGAGCTGTTGATCACTTATGAATCAGCTAAAGGTAAAAAAGAGTCCAGGGTGTTTCCACTTGGTCTTTACTTTGACCAAAGCTGGTATATGCCTGCATTGAATAAAGATAAAGTATTATTGTATCGTGCTGACAGGATTCATTTTGCGGAAATTGGAGAGAAAAAAGAGGATCAGCTACCAACACTTTCTGAGTGGATGAACCAGCCTGAAAGACGTCCTTCAGTTGAGACTGTTTTGGCTTTTACTGCTGAAGGAGAACGGCGGGCTAAGGCTGATCCGTTTTTTAAAGACGTATCAGATGGTCACTGGAGAGGAGTTATCCCTTATGAAGAGTTAGCCTTCACTGCGTCTCAACTGCTCGCTTATGGGGAGCATGTAAAGGTGCTGGAGCCTGAGGAACTTGCTGTGAAGGTAAAACAGCATTACGTTGAAGCCCTCAAACAATATGAACAATAATAACCGGAGACGGTGTCTTCCGCTCCGGTTATCAATCTTATTTCCGATCAAACGTCCACTCCACCCCATCGCGCGCCATTGCCATTTCATACATTTTCTCAGAAATATTATCAGGCGAGAAATGCGTATCTGGTTTAACAAATCCATTAATCGTCAGTGTACCTACGTAAATATTTTTAGATTTCAATTCCTGATGAAGCGTCATGGCAAGTATGCGCATTGCCGCTTTTCCAACTGAAACAGATGCAAAGTTTTTCATTGGCTTAACGCCAAGCACGCCGCCTGTCATCAGGATGGTCCCGCCTTCTTCCATATAAGGAAGCGCAGCCTGAACGCTTGCAAGCGCACCGACAGCATCCACCTGAAGATCATTCAGCAGGTCAGCGGGATCTGTTTCAGTCGGTGCCCCCTGACGAAATGTATAAGCATTATACATGAGAATATCAATCCGCCCGTAAAGATCATTCACATATTTAATTGCTGCTTTCAAGCTCTCATTTGACGCTGCATTTGCGTGAAATGATTCTGCCTCAATATCCATTTCTTCAAGCTCATCCACAGCCTCTAGCAGCCTGTCCTCATCTCTTGCAAGTAATGCAATCGTATAGCCTTCCTTACCAAACCTCTTTGCAGTACTGAGTCCAATTCCTGGACCTGCACCAATAATCACCATCACTTTATCTGCCATCAGGACTCTCTCCTTTTAGATAAAAATAGAATCATTCTGTTTTTAAGCTAGCACGCGCTGCAGAAAGGATTCAATTTTCAATATTCAGGAAAGTGTTTTACTTACGCCAGAATGTTGTACACTCTGCTTTATCTTTAATATTAAATTCAATCATCTTCCCAAGCAGCTCGTAGTCGACCGGCTTCCCCCACGGAAAACGGACAAGCATTTTACTATGATCATGACCTGCTTTCCTGATCTCATCTGCAAAATAATCGATTCCCGCTTTTTCAGGTGATACAGCCAAATGCTTTTTAGACGTACTGAACGCAAGAATAAACGTACCGTGATGTGTGAACATTGGCTGATTCCACCCAATTCTCTGACCAAGCTCGGGATAAGATTCACTCACCCAGTCGAGTACCTTTTTTGTCTGTTCACGATGGTCCGGGTTTTCAATTGTCTCCAGGAATTCTTCAAACGTTTCCATTTTGATGCCTCCTTCTCACATTAGTCGATTTGCTATATTCATCTTTCATTTCTACATATTTAAATATATCACCTTTTTCTATTTGAATTTTATCCAACAAGAATGTCACTTCCCCAAAAAAAGTCTATTTTTACTAATCTACCTACTTGCTTTCTAACAGATGGGTAAAATATACTATAAAGAGGTATAGTATGATTTTAGGGGAGATCGTGTATGTATATAGCCAGACAACCTATTTTTGAGAAGGATTTAAGCACCTTTGGATATGAGCTGTTATTTCGTTCCTCTCCAAATGCGCGCGGGTACGATGGAACAGATGCCAACCTATCAACTATAACTGTGTTACAGGGCTTACTCGAAGCTGGAGTTGGCAAGATCAGTGACTATTCACATGTCTTCGTTAATTTCACCAGAGAAATGTTATTAAGCGACCTGGTCGAGGTCATTCCCCCTGAGCAAATGGTTATTGAAATCCTTGAAGGAACAATCGTGGATGATCAGTTGATTCAGCGCGTTCAGCATTTGAAAAAAACCGGCTATAAAATCGCACTGGATGATTTTGACGCTGATCTTGGAAAATACGAATTGATTCATGATGCAGATATTATCAAATTTGATATTCGTGTTACACCGCTTGGTACAATCAGCTCTCAAGTGGCTGAGGCACACATTAGAAAAAAGGTGCTTTTAGCTGAAAAGGTGGAAACACTTGAGGAATTTGAGCAGGCAAAGGAAATGGGCTTTCACCTGTTTCAGGGATACTTTTTCAGCCGTCCAAATATCATCACAAGAGCCACTTATAAGCGCCAGTATAAGCATACATACTTACGCATACTGCAGGAATTGAAGTCACCGGAGCCCTCTTATCAGACATTAACCGAGATTATTGAGACAGATGCATCACTCAGCTACCGACTGATGAAAATCATCAGTCACAGAAATCAAAACCAGCTGTCGTATTCGATCAAACGGGCACTCGTTCAAATGGGGATTAAAAACTTTGAAAGATGGATTAATATTCTCATGCTGCAGGATCTTTCTGAGGACAAGCCTGATGAATTGCTGAAGCTTTCACTCGTTCGCTCGAAGTTTGCTGAGCAGCTATGTGAGGCAAGTCACCTGCAGGAACGGAAAATAGACGCAGCAGTCATGGCCTTATTCAGTACCATTGATGCGATTCTAGATGATCATATGGAAAACGTCTTAACAACCGTTCCACTGTCACCTGAAATTAAAGCTGCCTTGCTAAACGGAGACAGCCTGCTTGCTCCGATCTATTACACAGTCATCTGCTTTGAAAAGGGTGACCTGGCATGCGTGGAGAAATGGACAAGTGAACTGAATATTGATACCGCCCTTTTGAACGGCATGTATGTAAAAGCTGTTGAGTGGGCGAATAAGGTTTATCAATAAGCGGGGATACAGGTTCCCCGCTTATTATCATTCTTCTGCAAAAGCATTCTCACAGGAAAAAGTCCGATGTAATTCAGGAAGAGTTAAAGGTTCCCGGACCTTCCAGCAGTTTATATTACATCAGAAAACGCCCCGCAATGTTTATCATCTTACTATTTTCAACGATGCCTTTTATCGGTGTAATGGTGACGAACTATTTGTTCCCGGTGTACCTGGCCGATGTTTTAGAAACTTCGGGAAGCATGTATGGCATTCAAAGTATGATTTATGCTATCGGCGCTGTTACTGCAGGAATGATTGTGCCATTCATTGCAGCAAAATGGGGAGTAGGTAAAACGATTATTTATTGTATGGTTATATATACTGCCGCCATTTCTGTTATTTTATTTGCTAATATACCACTATATCTGGCTCTAATGTTCTTTATTGCAATCGGAAACAGTGGAACCAGAGTCGCCAGAAACACTTTCATGATGGATCAAATTCCAAATGAGATCATCGGTAGAGTAGACGGCCTGTTCCGGTCAATCGGCCTGCTTCTAAGAATTGTACTGTTAGCGATTTTCACCGGAATGGTATCGGTCGGATTGATTATCTACTGCTTCGCTATACTTAGTACTTTATTAGTTGTCAGTTCGCTGCTTGTCATTTTGTTTTGGAAAAAGGGCATTAAGAGTGCAGGTATTCAAACCGATCAATATGTAACAGTGGCTTGAAGCTAGACTTTATCATTTGACTACTATTTTGGAGGCAAGGGTCTGACCCCCGCCTTCACTATATGGTAAAATACTTACAACTACTAAACACGATCGGAGAACAGACGAGTGTAGAATGCGACTTCCACCTTTATCAAATTAAATAAAGAATACAGGCGACCTGTTTGCCCCTGCTGTCTCATGAGCTTTAGACAATAAAGGGGGTTTTGCGCCTTTTTTGTTGTTCCCGGGGGCAGACGGTGTCCCTTTTACAGAAGGAGCAGGAAGATGAAGAGGCATTCGTTTCGTTTATTACTAACAGGTCAGTCGATGGCAAATCTGGGTGATGTGTTTTACATTGTGTCACTGATTTCCACGATTTATTTGCTGACAGGCTCAGCTTTTTATATGGCGTTACTGCCATTTTTCAGCATGAGTGCACGCTTTTTAGGGGCACTTGCAGCACCGCGGGTTATAAACCGGTTTCCTTTACCGCAGCTGCTGGCTTATTCTCAGAGGTTAAAGACAATTCTTTTGTTAACCCTTGTTGCCAGCTATGATCATATGATGCAGGAAACGATCCTCCTGGCTTTTATGTTTGTGTCTGGCATTGCTTTTTTAGATGGCTGGGCGTCACCTGCGAGTTCTGCACTGATTCCACGGCTTGTGGAACGTGATCAACTTGTGAAGGCAAATGGCGTCTGGGGTATTGTTACACAAACGATCCAGCTTAGTGCTTGGCCGCTTGGCGGAATACTTGTTGCGTTCAGTTCAGCAGAAGCACTTATATGGATGACTGTTTTTCTGTATATTGCTGCTACGCTTTTAGCCGGCTGGCTTGAACGGCTGCATGATGTGGAAATTTCAGAAGAGCATCAGGAGTCAAAAGATCGACGGGCAGGATGGAAAGCGATTGTGAAAAGTCCTTTTCTAAGACTTGTGACAGTCGTTGAATTGGTTGAAGTCAATGCCGGCGTCGTCTGGATTGCAGCAATTATGTATGTGTATGTCGCTGAGGTTTTACAGGCCGGGGAGCCGTGGTGGGGTTATATCAACTCGAGCTTTTTTGCAGGACTGATTGCAGGCGGACTGATTGCGATCAGAATTGATCAGCTGCTGCACAGGCGTGCAAGGTTTATCATCATCCTGACAGCTTACTTAGCGGCTCTGACCACAATGGTTTTCGGACTGATCTCTAACCCTTATGCCGCACTTTTACTGTCAGTATTGTTCGGCTTCCTCACTCAGATCAAAGGAATTACGCTGGATACGCTTGTACAGCTGAATGTAAAAGAGCATCTCCTGCCAAAAGTGTATGCTGCGCAGGAAGCTGTATCCTTATCAACTTACGCAGCTATAACGCTGCTCGCAGGATTTCTGGTGGATCTCATTGGCGTAAGGTTTGTATTTATTGCAGCTGGATTGCTGTTGCTTTGCTCAGGAATAATGCTTACAATATGGAAAAAATTCCTTAAAGCAGATTTTCAAATTTAATATCATGTTAAAAGCGCCTGGAGATACGTTTCCAGGCGCTTTTACAATCAATAAAGGTACTAACCTCTCCACTTTTTTACAAAAAGCTACTTAAGTCCTGCAAATTGTAAACTTCGTTATATATAACCTCTTATCTTTTCATTTACACAACCTTTTAACTATAAATAACTTCCTGTTCCCTATTACTAAGGGCTTTATTTGTGTCAAACACATAAGTCTTATGACTTCCACCTGTCACACATAACCAATCCACCATTTGACAATTTGCCCCTTCCCTATTAAAAAAGTAGTAGTTTAACATTTCTTTGAAACGTATTGATCAGAAGAACGTATTAACTTTTTATAATGATAAAGGTATTATTGGGAAGGAGCCGTCATATGAATAAGAAATCATGGTTAACGATATTGGCATTAAGTTTCGGACTCGCAGCTTGCCAGGGTGAAGAACAATCTGATGAAACGTCTCAGGCTGAAGCTGAACCGGCGGAAAGTGAGCAGCAGGAAGCCGAGGAAGTATCTACTGAGCCTGAGGGTACGCTAGCTGAGCTTGAAGAAATGAACCTGCCTGCCCTGCCGCAGGAGCCACAGGATTTTGTCCAGCAGGGTAACGGACTGATGCAGAGTGAAGTGGAAAACGGCAATGAGGACGTTGAGTTTCTTGAACTGTTTGGTGATGTTCCTGCCCTGCCTGAGGATGCGACACAAGAAGAAATCGAGTTGTATTATCAATACATCCATAACATCACAAGAGTGCAGCTTCCTGATCCATCCGGCGTGCTTGATATGGCGCGCTTTGATATGGAGGGTATGCCTGAAGCGGACCGCCGCTATGAGTTTAAGGAAAACTATAATATTGAAGTCATTCTGGATGCCAGCGGTTCAATGGGAGCTGACGCAGGCGGCGAGACGAGAATGGAGCTGGCAAAACGTGAGATTCAAAGCTTCCTCTCTTCAGCCCCTGAAGAAGCGAATGTTTCTCTGCGCGTCTACGGTCATGAAGGTACCGGCGATGACGCTGACAAGGACATGTCATGTGCTGCTATTGATGAAGTGTATGAGCGCGGGTCTTATGACGAAGCAGCTTTCCAGGAGGCACTCAATCAGTTCGAACCAGCCGGCTGGACGCCTGTTGCAGGTGCACTCGAATCAGCTGCCGAGAGCTTTAAAGAGCTTGATGGTGAGGAAAATACGAATCTGATCTACCTCGTAAGTGACGGGATCGAAACGTGTGATGGCGACCCTGTTGCAGCTGCGAAAAGCTTTGCAGGCAGTAATGTGTCCCCGATTATTAATGTGATCGGATTTAACGCAGACTCAGAGGCCCAGCAGCAGTTAAAGGAAGTTGCGAAAGAAGCTGACGGTGCTTATGCAAATGTAAATAATGCTGAAGGTTTGCGCAGTGAATTTGAAAAGACTGAAGATATTCTTCAGGAATGGAGACAGTGGAGTGTCGGTGCAAAAAATGACCGCAACTGGACAAGTGTCCACGCAACAATGGACATTAATAATTTCAGCATAGCCTGGCAAAACAATGCCAGAGCGCAAGTGAATACAGAATATAATGCGATGTCTCAGCTACTGGAAGAAGAGAAAATCACCTATGATCAGCTTCAGCCAATGAAGGACCTGGCTACTGTAAACTATGACCTTGCCAGGGAAACCGGAAATGCTTTTTATGAGAAGCTTCAGCAGATGAAAGAAGAAGGCGTTGAAGGAATGGATCAGATGATTGAAGATGCAAAGCCCGACGAAGAATAACGGTTAGAAAGGGGTTTTCATGATGGCTGTTCAGACTGAATCGACAGCGGCAGTTGAGAAGAATGCCAAGACTTTTAAGAAAATGCTGGAGCACTGCGTAGTGAATCCGCATTTTTGTGTTGTAGATGGTGAGACATACTTCAGAGTGATCTACCAGCGCAATCAAAAAGTAAAAGGCAGTGCGATTCTATCCTCCGGTGAGAGCAATAAAACAGATGCGATGAAAGCCTTCTCCCCCCTTGTGTTGTTTAACGTGCTGATCCAGTCAATTAGTGAGTCTGTAAATGACCAGTCTTTCATTCAAATCGAAGTGTTTACCGATCCACTTGATCTGATCAAAATACACAACCATGACCATATGACTGAGGCAAAGCAAGTAATTGAACAATTATATGATCAGCACCTGGCTTTTTCAGAACAGCATAAACGCTTTAAAAGCTTCATTGCTACACCACATCAGATTTTCGATGAAGATGTAGATATCCTTCAGGAATGCGCAGCTCATTTTGATCTGCTCCATTATCAGAAACTGCAGCTGATGAGTAAAAATGCCGGTGTTATCGCTGACTGGATCGAAACAATGAAAGATCTGGACGCCTGGCGTGAGCTGCCGGATCTGCACCGTGATTATTATAAGCAGATCGCACAGGAGCGTGAAAAGCATGCTCAGATGCTTGAAAAGCTAGATATCGACCCGGATGCTACAGAAGAAATGCAGCTTCATGATCTTTTGCAAAAAGTGAAATCTGATGGCGGACAGGTGCTTGAAAATGAACGGCAACGATTGAGGTGGCCGGAGCTGTGAGGTTAAGCAGGGGGGGAATCTTCCCCTGCTTTTATATTGGAATAAAAGTATCTCTCTTTCGTTGACGGTAGTGTTTTCGCTGGTGATGTTCGTGTGCAGTTCCGCGACGGCAGGATACACCTGGGTTGATGGTAGCGACACGACTGGCGACGGTAGTAAGCGCACAATCGACGGTAGTAACAGCAATTCAGGACGCAGCGCACACTCCAATCAAAATCTAATCTTGACTCCACTCTTACATTTAGTGGTATAATCATCTGACATTTACATGCGATGAAGAGAACAGTAGATAACCAGAAACTTCAACAGAGAGCTCCGGACGGTGAAAAGGAGCAGGTGGAAGGTTATTGAAGCAAGCCTCAGAGCATTCTGCCGGATCAGTGTGATGGCAGAACGGACGCCTCCGTTAACAGGCTTGGGTATAGATCTTGTACCTGAAAAGGCTAATATGGTGACATATTGGCAAACTGAGGTGGCACCGCGACGGAATCTCGCCCTCAGGACAAATTGTCCTGGGGGTGAGATTTTTTGTTTTTCATTAATGAAAGGGCGGTGTCATGATGAACAGAAATGCTGTACTTTTATTAAGTTCAATTGGACTCACAGGTATTGGATCCTGGATTTATTTTATTGCACTTAACTTAATCATATTTAATCAGACCGGCTCTGCAGCTGCAGTTGGATTACTCTATATCATCCGCCCCGCTGCTGCCCTTCTCACTTCCTTATGGTGTGGAAGTCTGGTAGATCGTGTTCAGAAAAAAGGGTTACTCCTTTTCCTTACTTTCGCTCAAAGCTTACTAGTTGCAGGGATCGGATTGTTTCCAGACATACTCTGGGCCAGTTACTTATTTGTGTTTTTGCTGCAGGTACTCTCTTCTATTTTGCAGCCGGCAGTAATGAGTTTCACAGCTCAGCTTATTCCAGTTACACAACTGCAGCGATTTAACGCTGTCAGAAGCCTGCTGGATTCAGGTTCATTTTTACTTGGACCAGCGATTGCGGGATTCATCCTCATGACAGGCAGTCCGGCTACTGCAATTTATATTAATGCACTTGCTCTTATATTTTCAGCGGTCTTGGTACTATTTATTTCCTTCAATGAAGAATTGGAATTTCGTTATCAAGGGTCATCCTTTTCACTCAAAACAGGTTTAATTGAAGATTGGAAGAGTACTTTACGATTCAGAGAAACCCACCCGGCGATTTGGTTAATCTATCTTGTTTTCACTTTATTTATTGTCATGCAGACGGCAGTCGATTCGCTTGAAGTTTCGTTTTCAAAGGAAGTACTTTTACTGTCAGATCATCAATACGGGCTGCTGGTCAGTTGTGCGGGCGCCGGAATATTAGTAGGGTCATTTATCAATATTGTTCTTTCTCAGGCTTTGAAGATATCAGCAATGATTGGGGCAGGCTCTGTCACAACAGCAGCCGGCTATCTGATCTTTGCAACTGCACCTCACTTTTTAATTGCTAATATAGGCGTTTTTATACTTGGTATAGCGTTAGCTTTTGCAAATACAGGCTTTTTAACACTTATACAGCAAAGTATTCCTGTCAAATCAATAGGACGTGTTGTCAGTTTTTTTCATCTCATAGAAGCATTTTTAATCATCGTAACAACTGCTATTTTAGCCTGTTTCACCTTTTATCTATCTATCAAATTCGCCGTTTTATCAGGCATTCTTGTGATGTTACTTGTGACTGTTTTTCTGACGAGGAACTTACCTCATCCTCAAAAAGTAAAAGAAATTAAAAAAGTTGAAACCGGCATTTAGCTCTCCGGCTTCAACTTTTTAATGACCTCTATTTATTTTGTGTAATAATCTCATCCACAATCCCATACCCAAGCGCTTCTTCTGCCGTCATAAAATAATCACGATCCGTATCTGCTGCAACTTTTTCAATCGGCTGCCCTGTTCGCTCCGCAATGATTTCATTGATATGCTTGCGCAGCTTCAGAATTCTTTTTGCTGAAATTTCAAGATCTGTCGCCTGCCCCCTTGCACCTCCGAGTGGCTGGTGAATCATGACTTCACTGTTTGGCAGCGTCATCCGCTTTCCTTTTGTCCCGCCAATCAGCAGCATCGCGCCAAATGAGGCGGCCATGCCGGTACAGATCGTGCGGACGTCCGGCTGAATGTACTGCATCGTATCATAGATCGCAAAACCTGCTGAGGTGGAACCACCGGGGCTGTTAATATAAAGCGATATTTCCTTTTCAGGATTGTCAGCTGCAAGAAACAACAGCTGTGCCACAATACTATTTGCCATATGATCATTAATTTCCTCACTGACCATAATGATTCTATCTTTCAATAAACGTGAATAAATGTCGTAGGAACGTTCTCCATTTCTGGATTGTTCAATCACATACGGAATTGTCGCCATGTCCACTTCCCCCTTCTTACGCTGCTAGTGAGAGACGATGTGAAGGGACAGCAGTCCGTTTCGGGAGAGCGGCAGATGATGTAAAGATCGCAGGCAGCATCGCTAAAAGCTTTTCCGGGTCCTGCATGGAGACTGCATCAACCAGGACCGGGAATAATTCGTCATACAGCTCTTCTTCCCAAAATGACTGAATGTCAGATTCGGACATCCCTTTTAATCTTCTGCGTGCACGATTCAGCAGTGCTTTGATACCAGGTTCAGTCATGTTCAGAAGATCTGCAATCTCGGATATTTTGTATTGAAATCCTTCTTTTAAAATAAAAGAGATCAGTTGTTTTGGTGTAAGGCGCTTTGTCAATGCGTCGAGCAGTTCCTCAATATCATGAAGTCGGGACTCCGTGGACCCTTCTTCTGCAGGAAAAGCTGCCATCGTTTTTCTGGTACGCTGCTGATCAACCCAGAGGTGATAAGCGATTTTCTTTAATAGTGCTGTCTTCCATCGCTCTTCCGGATAAACGCGATACGCCTTCAGAAGCGCTTCCTGAGCGATCTCTTCCCCGTCCCACTTATCCTTTGTCAGCCATCTGCAGTAAGCCTGAAGCTTTTGAATAACCTCTTCCACACTCTCATTCTGCCGTTCTTTTACTACTGTTAAATGTGCGCGCATCAACAGTCCCTCCTTCGTACTCTCACCCTTATAACGAGCAGGCAAGCAAAAAAGATATGGGTGAATGTTTTTTTCTTTCAGCATATAGCGAATAGAGAAAATCGGCAATGTTGAGTGGATACGATTCTAACTATACTTTTTCCATCAATAGAAATTCAATTTCATGTCCGTTGTTTACATGTACAAAGGATGCTGTCTCTTCAAACCCTGCATTTTCATAGAGACGAATGGCTCTTTTGTTGAAATCGGCAACACTGAGACGGAATTTTCCGGCGCTATATTCAGCTTGACCGAATGCCAGACCCGAAGACAAAAAGCTGAATCCTTTTCCGTCTCCTGTCAGCTCCGGATGTAACCCGAGCCCGATATCCAAATAGGCCGTCTCCTCATAAAGCCCAGCTTTCCTTCCCGCAGGAACCTGCGCATTCTTCCCATAACAAAAATATCCGATGAGCTGAGCGTTTTCATAAACGGCAAAGTACGTCCCATCCATCAATTCATCAAGATCATCCGGATCCCCGGACATACTGTATAAGTCGTATGGTTCTTCATAAGTCCATTGATTAATTTGTTGTGCAGCTTCTATTGTCATATATTGAACCTGGTAAAGTGACATTGTTTTTCTCCTTTTAAATAACTTAGCAGTACATTTATAATACAAATATAAACGTTTATATTATGAATACGAAATAAGCTTAAAAATACAGTATTTCTAAAAGACTCGTGGTATCACTAAAATGGTGGTGAATAAGATGGAACGGAAAATTAAACGGGTCAATAACAATCTTGGTATTGTTCTTCCTCTAGAAGTTCTGGAGCGCATTCGCCTAAAAAAGTGTAAAGACAACAATTCAATTTTATTAAACTGGCAGGACAAGCTAAATTGTGAAGTCTATTATTGTATTGATCAGGAATTTTCAGATGGAATGAAGGATCTTTTCAATAACTTTGATGAAACATTAAGGAATCTTGCAGATCGTTAAAGAATTAAAGATATCATGTAAATCGCAAATTTATTTCTCATATAGAGTAACAATTAAAAAGCCGTCTGTTGCACAATATACAGGCGGCTTTACAAGTTCAGATCGCACTCTTATTTGTAATTAAAAATAGAATTTTTCTAAGTAACCTCACACATCCAAACTATACAAATAATACCCCAACCCCATCACCAAAAAGAAACTGAACATCACAAACAAATTTGCAACAACCAGCAGCCAGTTTCTTGCGATGCCGGCAAATACGATACCGAGTGCGCCAAAGAGCATGGATAGGAGTGTGAGCGGTGTGCCGTAATCCAGAATCAGATTTGGCAGCCAGGCTAATACACCCAGCACAAAAAATAATGCGGATAGATTCATATACTTATGAGTGTTCACAATATGATCCCTCACTTCTAATACTTGTGATTTATTTAACCTTACCACAATATGGTTATTAGTTCATGCAGGTATTTCCATTATAGATAGCGAAATGGTTGAGGAATGGAATGACAATTTTAGCAGGGGGACTGTGGAATGGCATTACCTACAGAACAACAAACAAAACTATTATCTGTGTTGAAAGAAAGATTTGAGAAACATATGGAGCGGCACCCTGGAATCGAGTGGCAGCATGTAGAGCAAAAACTGCTGGCTCAACCGGAAAAACTATGGTCGCTGAATGAAATGGAAGAAAGTAAAGGCGAGCCGGATGTCGTGGTGCTTAACGTTGAAGAGGATGGTATTATTTTTGTGGATTGTGCACCAGAAAGCCCTAAAGGCCGCAGGAGTGTGTGTTATGATCATGCTGCGCTTGAAGCAAGAAAGAAGTTTCCTCCTGAAAACAGCGCAATGAATAAGGCTGATGAGATGGGGATTGACCTACTGACTGAAGAACAATACCGTAAGCTGCAGGAGTTTGGAAGCTTTGATCTGAAAACATCGAGCTGGGTGAAAACGCCTGACGCAATCAGGAGTAAAGGTGGTGCCCTTTTCTGCGACCGCCGCTATGATACTGTATTTGTCTATCACAATGGCGCAGACTCCTATTACGCTTCAAGAGGTTTTCGCGGCGTACTGAAAGTTTGAATCGTTCCTAAAATTGATTAAAAGGAGATCTCAATGAACGTTTATAAAAATGTCACGGGTACAACTAAATATACACATATTCATTCAGGTTCAGACACGGTCTGCTTTATGTTTTCCGGAGCAGGTTATACCTATGAAAAACCATTATTTTATTACTCAACCATGCTGATGCTTGAAAAAAAGATTGATATCGTCCAGGTCCATTATTCATTTAAAGAGGATATTTTGAAGAAACCGATGGATGAGATGATTGACACAATGATGAACGATGTTAACCCGGTTCTATCAGAGGTTTTGACTCAGCACGCTTATCAAAGTGTGATTTTTCTCGGAAAATCACTTGGTACGATCCCGATTGCGTGCGATCTGATGCAAAGAGAAACATTTGCTGACGCTAAAATGATCCTGCTTACACCTCTTTTAAAACTGGATCCAGTCTTAGAAGGTATGCTTCACAGTGAGCACGAGCAGCTGTTAGTGATTGGCGATAAAGATCCGCATTACAACAATGAACAGCTCCTTACCCTCGGTCGAAAAGGCATACATACATCAATCATTTCTGAAGGGAACCATTCATTGGATGCGGGATTATATGATACACACAATTCCTTAGATGCCCTGACTGAAGTCATGACGCAGATCAAGTATTTCATTGAAAAATAAAGGACCATCATTGCGTTATAATAAATGGATCAGCTGCATAAAAGCACCTGATCCATTTATTATCACATAAAGTCTGTAATCACTTTCGCCTGGTCATCAAGCTGCTCAGCAGAAGATTTAATCACTTCAAAGTCTTCAACAGTAATCTGAATTTTTTTCTGACTTTCATTTACTCTTTTCATGACTGATCCGGTGCCGGTGGTGATTTTGTCTACTTCTTTTGTAATTGAATCCACTGTGGATTTTACTTCACTAATTGATTTCTCCACTCGTTCCGATAGCTTCCTTACTTCTTTTGCTACAACATCAAAGCCTCTTCCATGGTCACCTGCACGCGCAGCTTCAATCGTAGCATTCAGCGCCAGCAAGTTGGTCTGGCTGGCAATTTCCCTGATTGTTTTCACAACACCATTGATTTCGTTTGTTTTATCGTTTAATAACTCTAATGTATCTGAATTATCTTTTGAAGCGTTCATAATTCCAGCTATATGCTCAAGCAGCTCACGGCTTCTGATCATACCTTGTTTAGAACGTTCATTGAGATTTTCAGAGACCGCTCTCAGCTCCGCAGCCATTTCACTGGTCTGCCTGTACCTATCGGAAATATCCATTGCAACCTTTGTAACCCCAATGACTTCACTTTGCTCCTGATTATAGACAGGCATATATGTAGCATCCAGCCAAATTGATTGCCCATTACGGTGCTTTCTTTCAATTTTATCCTGAAAAGTTTGACCATTAAACAAACCCTTCCAAAACGATTCATAGTCCAAGCTGTCCGAAAACGTTTCAAAGCATAAATCACGGTGATGTCTGCCCTCAAGTTCTTTTGTATTGTATCCAACTGTCCGTGCAAAAAGATGGTTCACATAAGCAACCCTTCGATTTCGGTCAAATCTGATAATTGCAAGGTTACTTTCAATTGCTTTTACAACAAGGTCGTCCGTAACAGTCTGCTGCACATGCTGAGTATCCATAATGGTCCTCCAAATGTTCAAAGTGGTCTTGCCAAAACAAAAGCACGTCTTTATGCCTATTTTTTATAAAGTCCTAGTATTAGTCAATAGCTGAATGTTTAATGTCACTCATAAAAGGTTCCCTGAATGCTGTTTTTTTACTTCTGGTGACTTAAATGTTTTTCAATTTTCATGAGCGTCTCTCTGATGTGCTTTATATCTTCTCTTTCACTTGCCCACTTTTCTTCCTGCAACCTCCCGTTTCTCAAGTATCTTTTGATCACTTTAACAGCGAAATAAATTCCGACTATACTTAAAATGATTATAGCAAGATAATAAATAGGGATAAGAAAAGTAATAACATCTACTGCATTCATCATAGCTGAACCTCCTTTTCATTCTTTAAACTTCAGGTGAAACATACCAATCTCTCTGGTAATTCAGCCCAAGTAAATCTCCAAAAGCGAATGCAAACTGAATAAAAGCAGCTCCTCTTGCAGTAATAAAACGTTGATCGGTAACCACCGGTTCATCAACATAATCAGCTTCATCAAAAGTACCTAAAAACATCCTTTGGTCCACTGTTAGTCCAGTCGTGTACTTTACACCTGAAAGCACACCACTCATTGATAACAAATAAGGAGCACTTGAGATGGCTGCAATTACTTTCTGCTGGTCATTTATTTTGTTTAGAAATGCAGAAAGCTCTCTGTGATTGACTAAATGTTCAAAATCATCCACACCGGGCAGCACAATACTATCAATTTGTTCAAAATCAACCTCGTTTATGGTTGTATACGGCACACAGGACAAACCTGCCTCCCCTTTGACAACCTGATGATCCAGTCCAATATACATCTTCTGTTGTCCGCCCTGCTGCAGCACGGATAGAAGAACTGAAAGCTCATATTCACTGAATCCTGGATATAATAGAATTCCTGTATATGTTTGATGGTTGATCATAGTCTCACCTTTTCTTTCTGGTCAGGCACATTAACTGTACACCAATAATTCAATTGTTTGAGTGCTGGTTGCATAAACATACGCAAATCTATCTCCTTTAATTGTCACCTCTGTAAGACTCATTCCACAAAAAGTGATTATATTCCTTTATGTTCTACAATCTTTTCCAAAACAAAAGAGACCGGGCACTTAATTATCCGACCTCTCATCATAATTCTGTTATTTCATTTTTATTGAATACTACTACTAAAACCCTTACTTTCAAGCACCCCGTAATGCACCAGATCCACATACGCACCATCTTTCCTCACGTGCTCTCTCAAAACGCCTTCTTTCTTCAATCCCAGCTTTTCAAGCACTTTCCCTGAAGCCGGATTTGAATCAAAGCAGCGTGCGTACACTTTATGAAGTCCTTTTTCATCAAAAGCAAACTTAATCATTGCTTCAGCCGCTTCAGTGGCATACCCTCTCCCCCAATGTTCTTCTCCAATCCAGTAGTCGAGTTCGCCATGATTAAATGTTTTATGTACGGATACCCCAACTGAGCCAAGCAGCTGACCCGTTAACTTATCCGTCACGGCTAAATCATACATTCTCTCATTTTCCCGATTCTCTTCATGAAAGCCGATCCATGTCAGTGCATCTTGTTTTGTATATGGATACGGAATATGCAGCGTATGCTGATAGATTTTAACGTTGTTGCACATTGCTGCAACATCCTCGGCATCATGTTCAGTGAACATTCTCAGGATCAGTCTATTTGTTTCTAAATGTTTCATCTGCCTTCAACTCCCTTATGTATAAAATATCTTCTCTGTAATGTTCAATATGTCCTTCCACTTGCATCTTCCGAAAAGCAGGGTCACCCGCTTCTGCCTTTTCGGTGATCAGCTGACAAAGTGCTTCCAGTCTACGTATGACGACATCTAATATATTTCCAAACTCTTTTCCATATGCTTTTAAAAATACTTCAATTCTCCTCAACTGTTCAGCAGAATCAGTTTTGATCTTCTCACCGCTCTCAGCTAAATAAAACCGACTCAGCGGTACGCATGTATACAATGTATAAGCAACGTCCCAGCTGACCGGACCTGGAGCAGCTACATCAAAGTCGATGACACCGCAAACTTCACTATCTCTAAAGATCAGGTTATAAATCGCGAAATCGTTATGGCAGATCACTTCACGTCCTTCAGGCGCTCTTGGAAGAGACGTCCAGCTCTCATCAAATGCAAAGTCACTTACAGCCTCGTGATAGTCACGCAGCATGGCAGCAATTTTTCTTAGATTTTCATCTGACCACATATAACTTTTAGCAGGATAGTTCCCGGCTTCACCGTCAATAAAAGTGAGAATCTCTCTTCCCTGTTCATCGATACCAAGAAACTGCGGCGAGTAAGGATAACCTTTTGCTTCTAAATGCAGCAACAGCTTATGAATTCGCTCACTGCCTTCTTTCATTTCTCTCCTGACTGTATTCCCAGAGCGGACGACTTTTGATATATTGCCACCTGTTAGTTCTAATTCCTGTAGATCATTCTTTGCAGCCAGGATTTTCAGGACAACCTCTTTCGGCTTAATATTTAAATCTGCCAGCAGTCCAATTTCCACCCACACTGGCAAATATGTCCCTCTGTTTCTAGTGGTATCAGTCAGCTCTTCCCCCTGCCCATTTCTAAACAACCCGTCTGTAATGTCAGCCTCAAAAAAGTACTGAGTTCCCTCATAATTCACTTCTGAAATGCATCGCCCCACACTGACCTCAACCCCCAGTTCTTCAAAAGCCTCTCTCTTTGCCGCTTCTTCAGGCGTTTCACCAGGCTCTATACCGCCTCCTGGAAAAACATAATACACTTCGTTGTTTTTAACTCTTTTAATCAACGCGACCTGCCCGTTTTGAATAATGACGACTGCGCTTCTATTTCTCATAAATGGTCACCTCCACTTTTTCCAAATTATTAAAACGAGTATACTTGCAGATACGAAGGGTGGAATAACGATGAAAACAATTGGACTGATCGGCGGGATGAGCTGGGAATCGTCGGCTTCTTATTACCGAACCATAAATGAAACGGTAAAAGAACAGCTTGGCGGTCTGCATTCTGCGAAATGTATTTTATATAACGTGGATTTTGATGAGATTGAACGGTATCAGACAGAAGGCGACTGGAACGCTGCAGGTAGAAGGCTTTCAGATGCTGCGCGTTCTCTGGAAAAAGCAGGTGCCGATTTTCTTGTGATCTGTACGAATACAATGCATAAAGTCGTTAATCAGATTGAAGAACGTATCCACATACCCGTTTTACATATTGCGGACGCTACAGCAAAGCAGATCCAACAATCGGGCATCAAGACAGTCGGTTTGCTTGGGACACGTTATACAATGGAGCAGGATTTTTATAAAGAGCGGCTAACGTCTCAAGGGATCAATGTCATGACGCCTTCTGAAGAAGATCGGAAGCAGATTAACCGGATCATTTTTGATGAGCTGTGCCTTGGTAAAATTGAAGATGATTCACGCGAATACTATCGGTCTGTGATAAAAAAATTATCAGCTGATGGCGCTCAGGGCATCATTCTCGGCTGCACTGAAATCGGTTTACTGATCAGCCCAGGAGACACTGCCATACCACTATTTGATACAGCTGAGATTCATGCATTAGAGGCTGTGAAACTCGCATTAAAGGAGTCATAAGATGAAAGCAACACTACAATCATTGATCATCACATTAACCATCATGACTGCAATATTCACACTGGCTTTTCCAATTCCGGTCAGCAATATGTTAGTTGTGATATATTACTTTTATTTCGCAGCGGGCCTGTTGATTGTTGCACTTCCGCTGTCTCTCATCGCAGGATTCATGAAGCTATGTACATCTGCAAGACTGGCGTTGTACGTGGCAGCCGGGTTTGCAATCACCACTGCATTTCTTGGACCGGACTTCATGATTCCACTTTTCAGCACCATCGCCTGTTCTTGGCTTGTCGAATCAGTGATAATCAGGTTTTCTTATAAAGAATTGATCATAAAAAGAGTCGCAAATATCTTTATGTATGCTAATGTAGCCTTGATCTTATTTGTGTTTTTCTTTGTAACGTTGTGAAGGCAGAGGACAGACTCATGCCTTCTCAGTTCTGCCATCCAAATTCAAATGCGCCGAACAATCCCGTACTTAGACAGATAAAGGTAAGGAAAAGTAAAAAAACCAGATCTAATAATGTTGCTTTATAGTTTTGACGGTTCTCTGAATGCTTCCATTCCATATAAATCCTCAACGTTTCAGTGAAAAGAATCATTAAAAATAAAGCCATGGGTGCACCTAAATACCACTTCAGCCCTCCACCATCCTCGAAAACAGACATCTGAATTGCCCATAGAACGATCATTGCAATAATGGCAGATATCCTAATGATCCAGTCGAGTTTTTTATGTTGTTGATTTACATAATTTTCCCACGAAAACATTTTGATTTTATCAGCACCAATTAGGCGTCTCATGATTGGAGAAAAAGAAACAGCAATCCCTACTAGCACGGCAATTGTGAAATAAACCTCAAAATCGCTCGCATCCTCTAAAAAATTCATTAAACCCCCCTTTAGTTATACCAAGTGCTCCTGCCTGTTTAAAAACCTGATCACCCTTTTGTCCTCAGTCACTTCAACGAGATGAACCCCTGTATCACCTGTCGGAAAAGCAGCCAACGTTATAACCGGCAGCTCAAGCAGTGATTTCAATAGGTTGGAGATCATTCCGCCATGCGACACAATTGCCACTCTGTCGTATGTCTTATAGTCATTTAAAATCTTATGTAATACTTTCTCCGCTCTCATCCTGAACTCAAGCTCGGATTCGCCTCCATCAATTGGAACATGAATTGGTCTGCCTCCTTCAGGAATCGGATGTTTCGTTAATGCCTCTTCTCTTGAAAGACCGGCTAACACGCCATTATTAAATTCCATCAAATCCTCTTCTATTACACATTCACAACCCGCAGATTCTTTTAAAACCTCAGCAGTACGTTGCGCACGTTTGAGAGGACTGGTAATGATTATGTCCGGCTTAAAGTGTTTTGTCACATATATGGTCATCTTCCATGCCTGCATTTCTCCAAGCCCTGTTAACGGAAAATCGGCCCTGCCCTCATGCACACGCAGCAAGTCTGCCTCAGATTGACCGTGCCTGATTATTACGAGCTCCATCTAATCTCTCCTATCAAATCCCATTGATTTTATATAAGTATAGCAAAAAATGGATGTAAACGTTTAACGAAGGCGGGGGTCTGACCCCATTACCTTCACACATAAACAAACAGTTATATAGAACTAGGCAAATAGTATCTTTGGAACTTAATCCCTTACATCCCATTATGTAACATAATAATTGTCAGAAATTTCTTACCATATTTCAGGAGGCGATTTTGTGAAGAAGAAAACGGTTGTTACAATGGCACTTGCTACTACACTGGCACTTGGTGCTGCTACTCCCCAGCTGGCTGTTATGAAGGGACCATCCCTTGAAAAGGTCAATAGTCAGTTTGACAAAAAGGTTTTAAACCAGTTGGATGCACAGCGGATATATGACAATATCGATACGCTGGCACAGGAACCAAGGGTTGCCGGCACTGATGCTGAGGATCAGGCAGTCGAATTTATCGCAGAAGAGTTTGAGTCCTATGGCTATGATGTTGAAATTCAGCCATTCACATTCTTCGGATATACACCTCCCTCTTCACTTTCTCTTTCAGTTGAAGGCTTTGAAGGTGAGCTGAACCCACGCTCTTTTACATATTCTGTGAACGGTGATGTGACAGGTGAGCTTGTGGACGTTGGATTAGGAACTGTAGAAGACGTAGCAGGGCTAGATCTTTCAGGTAAAATTGCATTAATTCAGAGGGGTAATATTTCTTTTGGTCAAAAAGTGCTGAATGCTGCTGAAAGAGGCGCAGCTGGTGTCGTGATTTATAACAACGTTGATGGCGTACTGAACGGAACGCTTGGCGCATATGATGAGCGCTATGTGGCTGCTGTCAGCTTATCTAAATCCGAGGGTGAAGCGCTTAAAGCGCTGGCAGGCAGTACTGCGACATTAACAGTTGAAGGTGCTGAAGCGGGCGACCGTACTTCGCATAACGTGATTGCGACGAAAGAGCCGACAAATCAGAAAAAAGCAAATGACGATATCATTGTTGTTGGTGCACACCATGACTCAGTTCCAGGCGCACCTGGTGCAAATGATGACGCGTCTGGTACTGCGATGACGCTTGAGCTTGCGCGTGTACTGAAAAATGTACCGACTGACACTGAGCTTCGCTTTGTAACATTTGGCGCTGAAGAGCTAGGTTTGATCGGATCTTATCATTATGTAGATACGTTAAGTGATGAGGAAATAGATAACACAGTGGCAAACTTTAACCTTGATATGGTGGGAAGCCGTGATGCTGGTGATCTTGTCATGCGTACACTGGATGGACAGCCAAACCTTGTGACGGAGCTTTCTCAGAAGTCCAGCCTGAAATTAAACGGAGAAGCAACACCATTCTCTCAGGGTGGCAGCAGTGACCACGTGCCATTTGCAGCAGCCGGTATTCCTGCAGCTCTGTTTATCCACTCACCGCTAGAGCCATGGTACCATACGCCAGATGACACGATTGATAAAATCGACATTGATAAACTGCAGGATGTCGCTGAAATTGTAGGGTCTGCCGTCTATGATCTTGCACAATTCGATCATCCATCACAGTCTAAAAATAAAGAAAAAGTTGATGTTGAAGCTGATATGATTTTTGAACAGTCAGTGAGATAACATGCGCGATGATTATCCCCATTCTTTTGTGAATGGGGATTTTTTGATTTACGACGGCTGGGTGGGCAGATTCCGCCGTTGATCGACTGTTGTTTTTGTGGTCGCTACCGTCGATTGTGCTTTCACTACCGTCACGAGCCATGTCGCTACCATCAACCCGGGTGTATCCTACCGTCGCAGGGCCACACACTACCATCACCAGCAAAAACACTGCAGTCAACAAAAAATCCGGCCTCCCGCATACGGAAGACCGGATTTTTTACTTCTCTTCAGAACCAGAAGATTGTTTATTAGCCTTACTCTGATAAGGCTTAAAGCTTTTTGCTTTCTTCGCTTTTGCCTGCCAGCGGTTCCAGCCTTTTTTGCCGGTCCCCTGACCTACGCCGCTTTTTTTCGATTTTGCCATCTATTTTCACTCCAAAGAATAGAATACCACTTGATACGTTAGTGACTTGAACTAGCCGAAAATCGTTACTGTTCCATCCGGCTCCCCTTCATCTTATCACGAACTGAACCAAGAAGCTTCATCAGCTCGAAATATTCCTCCGGTTGAATGCCGCATCGTTCAATGGCTTCCTTGATCGCAAGCGCAATATCCCTTTTATTATTCTTTGCTTTTTCAGTCAGTGAAATGATGACACTTCTTGAATCTCCTGCAGACCGTTCTTTCGTTACCCAGCTATTTGCAGTCATCCTTGTAATCATAGGATTGAGTGTACCTGTGCCCAGTCTCACTTTTTCACCAATTTCTTTTTGTGCGAGACCGTCATTTTCCCATAACACCAGCAGCACTAAATACTGAGGGTAAGTCAGGTTAAACGGTTCGAGCGCTTTTGTATACAGCTTATTAAATTCACTGGACGTTTCATACACTGCAAAGCACAGCTGCTGATCCAGAGAGAGATAATCGTTCATGCAGGCCCTCCTACAATATTGACTTGATATCCTCCTCAATCTTATCAGGAGGCGTTGTCGGCGCATAACGTTTTACAACATTTCCTTCTTTATCAACGAGAAACTTCGTAAAATTCCACTTGATCTCTTTAGACAGCATACCCTTCTGCTGATTCTTTAGATATTCAAATAATGGATGCGTTTCTTTTCCATTCACTTTGACTTTGGCAAACATCGGGAAGCTTACACCATAGTTGACCTTACAGTGTTCTGTTGTTTGTTCAATATCGTCAAACTCCTGATTGTTGAATTGATCACATGGGAAGCCGAGTACCTGAAGTCCTTTGTCCCCATAATTTTCATGAAGCTTCTGCAGCCCTTCAAACTGCGGTGCCAGACCGCATTTACTTGCTGTATTGACAATCAGCAGCGGCTTACCTTTATAGGATGCCAGATTTACCTCTTCGTGATTCGGTTTTTGGACGGTATATTCGTAAACAGTCATTTAACATTGCCTCCTTTTAAAATATATATCGTGTACGATTTAATTTTACAGATTCTTTTAAAAGGAGGCAAATGACAATGCTCAGGTAGTTGCTTTTTCACGCTGATTTGACAGTGAACGTAATACTCTGTTTAACCATTCGGAGCTTAATAATATTGCTGCAATAGACAGCACCACGACTGCCGGGAATAGACCAATTGTTATATGTGCAGCGAACAGACCAAATAGCGGCGGCAGAAATGTACTGCCAGTGTACGCAACAGCCATCTGATAACCCATGATTGTCTGTGAATGCTCTCTGCCAAAGCGGGCAGGCGTTTCGTGAAGCATCGACGGGAATATCGGTGCGAGCCCAAGCCCGATCAGAATGAATCCTGCAAGCGAGAAGTAAATTGGCAGCGGTAATACCAGCAGGACTCCCCCTGCAAGCGCGATTACCTGTCCTGATCTGATCATGGTTTTATTATTCAATTTAAATGTAACGAAGCCTGAGATAAATCTTCCTGCTGTAATTCCTGCATAGTACAAAGAAACCCACTGGGCTGCAGTAGCGGCCGGCAGATCCTTCATATTCACAAGGAAGCTCGCGCCCCACAGTCCGACCAGTGCCTCCACACCGCAATAGAAAAAGAATGCGGTGAGTGCGAGCTTTACACCTTTGATTTTAATCGGCCGAACATTCTCAGTTTTCTTCTCAACTTTTTCAGGCTCTTTTTCTGCAAAAGGTTTTGCCTTCACTTTTCCCCACAAAGGAAGCGTCAGAAATAAGATGAGTACTAAAATAAACTGGATGCCTGCAATCATCAGATACCCCTCTCTCCAGGCAGGATCTCCGATGATGAATTGAGCCATAATGACAGGACCAAGCGTTGCGCCAACACCCCAAAAGGAATGCAGCCAGCTCATATGATGCGCATGGTAATGAGTCGCTACATAAGCATTCAGACCAGCATCAATTGCACCTGCTCCAAGTCCAAGCGGAACTGCACATACAAACAGCCAGATAATCGATGGGGCAAGGAAAAAGCCGCTAAGTGCTAAAGCTGTCATTAGCGTACTGACAGCTGCAACTTTCCCTGTACCGAATCTCTTAAGCAACCTGCCGCTGACCAGACTTGAGATAATCGTTCCACCCGCAATCGTCATAAACAGCAGCCCTGCCATTTCGATCGGTACATTCAGATCCGGCTGCATGACCGGCCAGGCAGCACCAAGAATAGAATCCGGGAGGCCCAGACTAATAAACGCAAGGTAAATAATAAGCAATAATAGTGTGGCCAATTTAACTCCCTCCCTCACGTATCAGCAAAAGATCGATCCCAAGCTTCTGAAGTCCATTCAAATAATCTTTCTCCCAATTACTGATTGTCAGCTCCGGCAAATGGGCAGCCGGAATTAACTGGGCACTTGCTGATTTGACCTTTGTTAAGACGTCTTCATCAATATCGTTCTGATTAAAAATAACGGCATGCGGATTAATAATTGCTGTAAAAGTGGCTACCAGCCTGCTGACAGCATCAACCTGTTCCTCTGACGTTACCCGTCTGCTATTTAGGTTCTCACCAAAATTACGATTGTTATGCTGTGGTACAAATTGAATTTCCCCGGCAAAATATGTACTGCCACGTACAACCTCGCCGTTTACCAGTACACCTGAACCCGCGCCATTTTGCCCTGCGTAAAGATAAACCAGCGTTTGTTTTTCATCTTCGTTTTGATAACCCAATACAGCGGCATTCATATCATTTTCCACAACCGCTGTTAGCGGGAAACGGCTTTCCAGCTCCTGTTTCAAATTCATTTTCTGAAACTGATCATACCCAGGAATAAAAATAATCCTTCCCTGATCAACCGCTCCGGGTACTCCAACCGAAATGGTTTTAATGCCAGGATACTGATCGCGCATTGTCTCAATGAATCCAATCAGTGGATCAAGCCCGCTGCCTTTCAAGAAGCTGGACTCTTCACCTTTATCCTTGACCTCACCAGCACAATTAAACACTGTGTAGCGGGTTTCACTGCCCTCCATCAGAATAGCCAGGCCAAGCATATAGTCCACGTTATAAATATAGCGTTTCGCCCTTCTTCCACCACTTGATTCATCAAGGCCGAGAGAAGAAATTTCTCCGTCCTTTTCCATCTCAGCTACCAGCTTACTGATTGTCGGAAAGCTGGCTTCTACTGTTTTGTTTAACTCAACCTTTGTCGCCCCACCTGATTGAATCAGCTGCTTTCGTATAGCCGTTTTTACTGCTTGTGATGTATGTTGGTCCATGTTGTCACCTCATCAATACTTATTAAGAGCTTTAAATAAGTAGATTTGTATACTTATTAAATCGTTTAAATAAGTTCTTATGACACTATAGCATGATTTACTTCACTTGGATATGCATGTTTATTTTCCTGAACAAAAAAAGAGCGACATGCGCTCTTTTACAATGGTTATTCATCTTTCATCCGCTTCGTAAACAACACACTTGCAACCACCAGCGCAACAATTGTCCACCCTGTGATCACCGCGAGTGAAATGATGATATCTGACGTTTGGCCTGCAGCACTATACCCTTCAAGCGTAATCAGCTGTGCACTTGGCAGCCATTTCATCACTTCAAGCACCGGGTATGTTTCAGCTAATCCCATCGCAAGCGGTCCGAGTGAGAAAACTGCCATCACAGGAAGAACAGCAACAGATGCTTCCATCACTGTTTTAGTGAAAAGACCACAGATAATGCCAAGTCCGATATAAAAAACCGTTGAGATCATTAATCCCGCTGTCAAAATAAGCAGGTTTGCCGGTGTAAACCCGAGAATCATAATCGTCAGCGCAACAATCGCAAGCGTAATCACAAAAACAAGCGTGCTTTTTCCGATCAGGATATCTGCCATTGACGCCGGGGACATCATCAGACTGCGTAATGTATTACTTTCCTTTTCCTCTGCAATCAGGCAGGCCTGAATAAATGTGGTCACAAGCGCAAATGTCATGTTGATTGGCAGAAAGTACAGATCCAATGAGGCCGCACCAGCATTCTGATAGAAAAAAGCCAGTACTAAAGGCATTAAAATCATTGATGATACTGCATAGTTACGCGAAAACTCTTTATAATCTTTTATAAAAATTGCGCGCATTCGTTTAACTGAAACATTCATCGTAAGTCCCTCCCTGTCATCTCCATAAAAATATCTCCTAGTGTCGGCTCATTTGACCAGATGCGCTGGATCAGCTGGTTTCTCATCCATTCTTCAAGTCTGCCGGCTGTTGTCATTTCATTCAGTGGCAGTGTGTGCTGCTCTCCGTTTGTCAGCTCCACAATCATCGACTGATCACTGTGACGCAACCTTAGTTCTGAAGGTGCCCCAATCGCTTTAATTTTCCCCTCATGTAAAAATGCGACCCGGTCACACAATGTCTCAGCCTCAGCCATATCATGGGTCGTAAGGAAAATCGTTGTACCCATTTCATTTAACTTACGCAGCCCCTTATAAATGTGATGCGTATTTCCAGGGTCCAGCGCAGAAGTTGGTTCATCGAGAAATAACAGCTCCGGTTTATGCATCAATGCGCGTGCAAGTGTCACCCGCTGAAGCATCCCTTTGGAGAGTTTGGACACCTTCTTTTTGCGTGCATCCTGCAGGTTTACAAATGCCAGCGCTTCATCAATTGCATTGTCATTTAATTCAAATAAATCCTTATATAGTGTGAGATTTTCTTCTACGGTCAACCTTTTATAGAGTCCACTGTTATCCGTTAATATACCAAAGCGTGATTTATTTTCTACACGCTTCATTTCACTTACCGGTATACCAAAAACAGATGCTTTTCCTTTGTTCTGATCCAGCTGTGCGGTCAGTATTTTAATGAGCGTTGTTTTACCTGATCCACTCGGTCCAAGGAATCCGAAAACCTCTCCTTTTTGAACTGAAAAAGATACATCCTCCAAAGCGGTAAATTTGTCAAAACTTTTTCCAATATGCTGTACGTTAATTTCTGCTGTCATGTCGCAGCCTCCCTTGTTGATGTCTAACCTAAGTGTAGTCAGATCAACAAAAGTACGCTGTAAGATCCGGGTCAATTGTAGAAAAATGATGGCGAACTGTACCCCGAAACTGCTGAGTGGTTCCTTGATATTCCCCGGGAAATACTAAGAAACGCCAAGTAGCTCCTTCAGTTCTGCAAGCTTTGCACGGGATAGCGGAATGACGCTGCTTTCTCTATCATTCAGCTTTAAACTATAGCTATTTTTCGTCCAGGTAATGATTTCCCTTACCTTTTGCAGGTTCACAATGTAAGACCGGTGGCAGCGATAAAAGCCATATGGACGTAATTGTTTTTCCAGCTCCTGAAGCGTGAGTGTGCAGTTGTAACCTTTACCTGCTACATTGACCTGTGCGGAACCATCTACACTTTCGACGTAATCAATTTCCGGCGGATTAAACAGAATCGTTTTTCCTTCATGCTTCGTTTGTATTTTTTCAATCCTGATAACTGGCTGCTCCGCTTCAACAGCTGCAGCCGGCTCTTCATTAAAATCCATTTTGTGGAATCCGCTCTGATCAATTCGATAAATGTCGTCAGTCATCAGTAGCAATTCTTCAAGATTATGTCCTAACAGCAAAATCGTTTTCTTTTCATCCTTCATTTTTCTGATTAGCTGAGTCATAACCTGTCTCCCCTCTTCATCCAGTCTGTCAAAGGGTTCTTCTATCACCAAAAACTCATTCGCATACAAATAAGGTCTAAGAAAAGACAGACAATTCCTATGACTCTCTGACAGGTTCTTCACTTTTGTCTTTTTTACATGCTGCAGACCAAAGAGAGCGACCATTTCTTCGACAGAAACTGATCTCCCGGAAAGATCTTTATGATAACGAAACGTCTCCTCAACCGTTAACCGCATAGCCAGCCCCTCATGATTGCCGTGAAGGTAACCCCTATGCTTTAACTGATCCATAATTATTTGCGTCCGCTTAATATCTGTATATATCCCGGTAAGCCCGGCCTCAAATGAGAAAGAAGGAATCACCGCATGACTGCCCTCTCTTACTTCAGTGATCTCAATATTCATAGATAAACTCCTTTATTCCTCAACTTCACATACCTCTTTCACTATTCTACAACTTATTCACTATCTCCTCCGGATATTTTACAAATCTTGAGCGAAGGATCGGGTGTGGGTAGTGAAGGCCGGGGGCGGATCCTAGCCTTCGGAGCCAGAAAAATGTAAAGCATCCTTTACGTAAAGGGTGCTTTACATCACAATAGTTGTAAGAGGGGAATGTCGCGTATGAAAAATCGAATGAAAGAGCTCAGGCAGGAAAACAGCATTTCTCAGGAGCAGATGGCAGAAATGCTGGGCGTATCAAGGCAGACCATTATTTCAATTGAGAAGGGTCGCTATAACCCATCACTGCCGCTTGCGATTCAGATTGCAAGGTGCTTTAACACATATGTGGAAGAGGTTTTTTTGTTGGAAGAAGAAGAATAGAATGTTTGGAGGATTTTGTTATGCAGATGAGTAGTAAAGCTGGAAGTAGAGCATTTTTGATATTTGGTTTTGTGTTTCTTACATATAGCTTATTAATTAGTTTTGCAACGATCTCAACAGGAAATTTTTATGTAGGCCACGAGGCAGTTTTTATAGGAACAACCATTATGTGTTTTTGTCTTTCTTATCTCTATCCTCAATTTAAAGAGGATGATGAGCGCACTAAAAGAATCAAAGAACGCGGCATGTTTTTCAGCTACTTTTTTATTTTAGGATATATGCTGATCCTTATGACATTGTTTCAATTTGAAGGATTTATGCTGGATGGTTATCAGACCGTCAGCTTACTGGCAGCATTGTCGATGAGTACGGTTTTTGTATCTTTTGTGGTATTGTCAAAGCGTTACTAAAGAGTGAAGGCAAGGATCTGACCCTCGCCTTCACTAACGCCTATATCTGAGCCTCTAACAACTCAATCAGCGCTTTCACTTCATCAGGGTCACCAGTTTCAACATAAACTGCCTCTGTACCTTCAATGATATCCGTATAAAAGTTCTCATCCTCTACCGGGTATACGCCATCCCAACGCTTTGACACGTTATAGACGTTGATTGTTCCATCGCCATTACCACTGTATGTAATTGATCCGTCTACTAACCTTGAACCTGATAGCTGAATGACATCTTCAGGATATGCATCACTTGTTTCGTCTTTCGGGTTCAGCGGTGTGCCTGACGGGATATACTCAACATATAATCCATCTATATCCTGATTTGGACCGAGCTGCAGCCAGACGCGTGCATATTCAATCTCTTGAGCTGAATACTGTGAAAGCACCTGTTTCTCTTCTTCCACACTGCTTTCTGTTGCAACCTCATTTTGTTCTTCTATCTCAACTGACTCTTCTTCAGATGCTACATCACCCGACTGTGCTGAATCCTCTGCCTGTTCAACAGTAGTATTGCTTTCTGAAACATTTGATCCATTTTCATCAGCTTCTGTGTCAGAACAGCCCGCTACGAGCAAAAGCATGACACTTAAGTAGATACATTTCTTCACTAAGTTCATTTTGAAAAACACCTTTCTTTAAGCTTTTTTTAGCCTTTTAGAAAATTTGATTACCACAAATACAGCAATCACGAGCAGAATGATATAAATCACTCTCGAATAGACTTCCATATATTCCACAACAACATCCCATGAATTTCCGAGCGATGCGCCCAGTGACACGAGTACGATATTCCAAATTAGTGTGCCAAGCGTTGTAAGAACCAGAAACAGCGGGAACTTCATATTCGACATCCCTGCAGGAATTGAAATCAAACTGCGGATCAGCGGAACGAAACGGCAAAAGAACACAGTCCACGGTCCATAACGGTCAAACCAGCCATCCGCGCGATGAATATCCTTTTTTGTCACACGCAACAGGTGCCCCCACCTGTCCACGATTTTCTCCAATCTTTCTACATCAAGCTGAAGTCCGATCCAATAAAGGATTACTGCGCCAATTACAGAACCTGCTGTGGCAGCCATTACTACACCTGGAATGGTCATTGAAGAATCCACTGTCATAAACCCGCCAAACGTTAAAATGATTTCTGAAGGAATAGGAGGAAAAACATTTTCAAGCGCAATTAACAACATCACGCCAAAATAACCATATTCACTCATGATGTCAATCAGCCAATTTTCCATATGTACCCCGCTTCTTTGCTTAATGAACGCTATAAGATTTAATAGACCTTAATCCATCTTCTGTAAGTTAGACGTTCTGCAAAGATATAAGTTCCAAAATGCCAATCTTTTTTCAAAAAAATAGCGAACGCTTAATCTCACACTAGTGATGAGTGTGAGATTTAAGGTTCACTATACTGGTCAATGCAGACAGGGTGTCTAAGCCCAACTTACTCATCGTGTGATTGTTTCAGCCGGATATGATAGAATCTCATATTTTCCAGATTCCCTTCATACTCAAACACACCCTCACCGATTAATTGCTTCAGGCGATACTCAAGAAATGCATCTCCTGTATGCTGATCGACGTGTCCGATGATTTCACCAATCAATCTTGCTGACGGAAAGAAGGTTTGCTTCCCCTCTTCCTGGTGCAGTCTTTTTGCATACTTAATAAAAAATGGATCCAAATCGTTTTCAGGCACTTCACGGACATCACTGTTGCGCCAGACTCTAAGCCTTTCTTTACTTTCAGATTGAGCGAGCCACTCCTGTTCCAGCCTTTCTCTATCATGATCTGTAAGAAGAACAGATGGTCCTCTGTTATAAATCTCAAGCAATTTTTCTGGTATAATTTCTCCCGTATGGCGCAGGGTGTAACGAACTTTAGGCGTATCAAATAACGCCTGATGTGCAGAAGTGGTATTGATCACGCTGATATCAATATCCTTGTCCTTCAGCAGATACATCACATATCGCAAACCTGTTTGCTCATGGGCATTCTCAGCTGTCCAAATGGTCACATGTTCTCCTGCAGGAATCCCCCTCACTTTTTCAACTGATTTCCTGAATCGCTTCTGGTAGTCAGGGTAATCGTCATACAAACCACTTGTGACCTTTTTCATCCATTCCAGTCTGAATTCAACACCTGCTTCTTCATGCAGCTTCCAAACCGGTCCAATAGAAAATATATCCCAAAATGAAATCATCACGGGCCGCTTCAATCCCTGCTTAAGAGAGCCCGCAGCAGCCGCTCCAAATATAATATGTATCACCCTACCAACGTCCTTTCACACTGAAGGCAAGGGTCAGACCCCCGCCTTCACTTTACTCCACGCCAATCTTATCTAAAATAAACGCATAGCACTCTGCCGCTTCCTTCAAATGATCAAAGCGTCCTGACGCACCAAAGTGCCCCGCTCCCATATTGGTTTTCAGCACAAGTGTATTGTCATCTGTCTTCTTTGTACGCAGTCTCGCTACCCACTTAGCCGGCTCCCAGTAAGCAACGCGCGGATCGTTCAGACCAGTTGTGATGTACATATGCGGATATTCCTTTTCTTCCACATTGTCATACGGGCTATAGGATTTCATATACGAGTAGTCCTCTTCATTCTGCGGATTGCCCCACTCATCCCACTCCAATGTAGTTAATGGAATCGTGTCATCAAGCATAGTAGTCAGTACATCGACAAATGGCACTTCAGGTACAATCACTTTGAATAGATCCCCTGCCATGTTAGACACACCACCAACAAGTAATCCTCCAGCACTGCCGCCCCTTGCAGCCATTTTGTCAGCTGTTGTGTAGCCTTCTTCAATTAAGAAGCGTGCTGCATCAACAAAGTCTGTAAATGAATTAAGCTTGCGGTGTGTTTTACCGTCTTCATACCAGTGTCTGCCCATCTCGCCGCCACCGCGCACCTGAGCCGTTACAAACACAACTCCTTTTTCTAAAAGCGGCAGTCGGTATGCATTAAAATATGGATTGCTGTCAGCCCCGTAAGAGCCATAACCAGTCAGAATCAGCGGTGCCGGTCCGTTATCAAGTGCACCCTTTTTATAGATGACCATTAATGGCACCTTAACGCCATCTCTTGCAGTCACCCAGAGCTGATGCTGATTGAACAACTCCGGATCATATTCGCCATTAACAGCTGCTGTGTGAATCGCCTGCTTTTCACCAGTTGCAACCTCAATACGATAAGTCGTATCAGGTGTTAATAATGATTCATAATCCACTAAAAGCTCACTTGAATCATAGCTTTGTCCACTAACAATCGATAGCGTATAAAGCGGCTCATCCCACTCAAGCTGCTGCAGCTCATTATGTTCAAGCACCCAAAGCTGTGTCAGTCCATGTTCACGTCCAAATACGAAAAGCTTGTCCTGTGTTGGATAAACAGCCTGAAGGTAACGGTTCTCATCATAAGGAACAACTTCCGTCCGCTGCGAGAAATCCGATACCGGACAGCGCAGCAGTTTGAAATTCAGTGCGTCTTCATTCGTCAGAATCAGCAGGTCATCTCCCCAGTGATCCACGTCATACTTAATCCCTCTGCGACGCTCGTCTACCAGCTGAACCGGCGCAAGTGGATTTTCCGCATCCACGAGACGGACTTCTTCTGTCATCGTTGAACTTGAATGCACAGTAATGTACTTTCCACTTTTCGTTTTCGCAATGAATAACGCAAAAGTGACTTCCTTTTCTTCATATAAAAGCTCATCCGCTTCATTACTGCCAACCTCATGACGCCACAGTCGGTAAGGCCGCTGCATATCATCAACCGTTACATAAAAAATATATTTTCCGCACTGGCTCCACTCCATGCTCCCGAAAATATATACGTTTTCTACTTTGTCAGAGAGTAACTCTCCCGTTTCCAGGTCCTTAATATAAATCGTATAACGGTCTGACCCATCACGATTATCAAGGTACGCAAGCCTTGTCTGCTCTTCATTCAGACGCTGCAGCGTGACACTCAGATAATCGTCATCCCCTGCCAGCTCATTTAAATCCAGAATGATTTCCTCTTCAGCCTGATCCAGAAGCTCACGGCTCTCAGCTTTTTTACGCGCATAAATCGCATATTGCTTGTCCTTTTGCTCCCGTGAATAATAAAAATAAGGTCCATTTTGAACAGGCACCTTCTCTTCCGCCTCAGGTACGCGTGCAACCATCCCTTCAAAAATCTCATTCGTCTTCTCTTGAAGCGGCTTCATTACTTCACTGAAATATTCATTCTCACTTTCCAGATACGAAACCACTTCAGGGTTCGTCTTATCCTTCATCCAGTAATAGTCATCTTCACGAATATCATTATGTATATTGTGCGTAAAAGGTACGCGCTTTGCGATTGGTGCTTTCATTTAAAATTCTCCTCACTTAAACTATATTTTCCAACTTGAAACTTTTGTAAATTAGAAACTTTTGTAAATTAGAAACGTATGTGTATTAAGTCTACTAACCCGGAGGTGACACGATTGAAAAAGTTTATGCTATTCACATTGACTGCGATGATGCTTGCCGGCTGCTCATTTGAAATTAATCAAGTGGATGAAGAACAGGATGATTCAATTTTGTTTGAAGTGATTGAAAATGATGATGAAGATTAAGAGTATGTCCGAGCTATTTACATAAACGCTGAAAACTTATTAACACAAAAATCTTCATATGGTTATGATATCCAAAAAACTTACGGAATGCTATATTTATCAAAATTTTTCGAATTAAACTGTTCCCACTTAATTAATCATATGTGTGATACCAGACATCCGGGTTTTGGTTATGATGGAAAACCCTTGGATTCTGATGGAATTGACTCAGTTGCCTAAGGAATAATTGGGTGAAATGATGCAAATAAGGTAATTTCAAATCAAATGAAGGAATTGATTTCGATTTTGAGGGAATTATTTTCAGATTGAAACAATCAATTTTCCAGTGAAGGAATTTTTCGCAGGATTGAAAGAAAAGCATGCTAACACTTTATCTGCATATCCAGACCGGCCTTCACAAGCAAATCATTGTCATCAAATGTTCATCCACGTTAAAATATGGGTATTGTACATAGACATTTATTGGAGGGATTAGACGATGCAAAAGACAATTCATTTAGTTAACCGCCCGAAAGGTACACCGACACATGACGATTTCAAGTTTGTAGAAGCGCCGATTGGTTCACCTGAACAGGGTGAAGTCCTGATCCGCACAGTCTACATTTCAGTTGACCCATACCTTCGCGGCAGAATGAACGAAGGTAAATCATATATTGAACCATTTAAGTTAGATGAAGTACTTTCAAGTGCTGTTATTGGCCAGGTTGAAGAATCGAAATCAGACCGCTTTTCAAAAGGCGACGTTGTGATCGGATCACTCGGCTGGCAGGAGTATTCTGTTGTAAAAGAAAATGAAATCCGTAAAGTTGATCACAACCAGGCACCTGCATCTGCTTACTTGAGCGTGCTTGGCATGACCGGCCTGACTGCATACTTCGGACTGCTTGATATCGGTAAGCCAAAAGAAGGCGAAACAGTTGTTGTATCAGGCGCTGCCGGCGCGGTTGGTTCTGTCGTGGGACAAATCGCTAAGCTTAAAGGCGCACGTGTTGTTGGAATCGCAGGGTCTGATGAAAAGGTCAGTTACCTGAAAGATGAACTTGGCTTTGATGCGGCGATTAATTATAAGACTGAAAACGTCTATAAAGCATTGAAGGAAAACTGTCCTGATGGCATTGACGTATACTTTGAAAATGTCGGTGGTGAAATCGGCGATGCTGTACTGCCACTGCTAAACAACTTTGCCCGAATCCCGGTTTGTGGGGCCATCTCAGGCTATAACAAGGCAGAACGCGACATGGGACCACGTGTTCAGGGCTACCTGATCAAGACAAGCTCGCTTATGCAGGGCTTCACAGTCGGTAACTATTCTTCACGCTTCAAAGAAGGCGCAGAAGCACTTGCAGGCTGGCTTAGTGAAGGAAAGCTGAAGTATGAGGAGACTATTACAGAAGGTTTTGATCATACGATTGATGCTTTTCTTGAATTGTTTGAAGGAAAGAATCTTGGTAAGGCTGTTGTGAAGGTTAGTGAGATTAAATAATAGTAAACGGTCATCTCCAGCCTATTTACAGTAATTGTTTGTATTGATATAATACAGTTAACAGAACCCACCACGCCTCTTAACAATGCGGACCAAGGTGGGTCATTTTTTATATTGTGGGGGAGGATTAAAGTGGATCCTTCTGAAAAAAACATTAAAAAACCTAAAACATACGAGCAACAAATTAATATATTAAAAGAACGAAACCTGATTATTAATGACTCGGAAGAAGCTTTATCTTTTTTGAAAAGAGTAAATTATTACAGATTTTCAGCATATGGACTTACTCTTAGGCAGAAAGAAAATAAAAATTTATTTCAAAATGGCACAACTTTTCATCATATGAAAATGCTATACAACTTCGATCAGAAGCTCCGGGATCTATTAATGAATCATTTGGAACTTATTGAAATAGAGTTCCGCTCTAAAATCGCTTATCATCATGCCCATGAGTTTGGCGCTCTGGGATACCTCGATTCAAACAATTTCAGTTCTAAAACCTCTCATGAAAATTTCATTAAAGAGCTTGATAAACAAATTTCCAAATCAGGGAAAGAACTTTTTGTCTTACATCATAAATCTAAATACGGTGGAGAATTTCCTTTCTGGGTAGCTATTGAAGTGGTTTCATTCGGGGTACTGTCGAAATTATTTAGAAACCTAAAAGAAGACACTAAATCTGAGGTTGTTAAAGACTTTAACGTACCTCATTATTATGTGACAAGCTGGCTGCATTCACTCGCGTATGTAAGGAACGTTTGTGCACATTACGGCAGGTTGTACGGTAAAATACTTACAATTAAACCGACCTTATTCAAATCCAAAAGAAGTTTTATAAGAAACAGTGATATCTTTGCTGCAATTTATGTTCTAAGCCGATTATTACATCCTGAAAATCACACAAACTTTCAAATATCCCTATCTACTCTGTTAGAAGAGTATTCAGAGTATATCCATCTCAAACAACTTGGTTTTCCGGAAAACTGGGAGAAGATATTGTTAGAGAGATAAGAATTCAATCTTCAACAGATAATATGACCTTTCACTGTTCAGAGGAACATACAAACTAAAAGAAACATCTATACTGTTTCATTCTCGATCAAATGAAGAAATATAGATGCTTCTTGTCTTAGTTTTCGAGTTTCTCTGATTAAGGCTTTCTCTTCGGCATCCAAACCCGATTCTGATTTTTAGTTTCAGGGAATTCATCTCCAGCCTCAAGTTTGATTTGAGCTGGATCGTTGACCTGACTTCCTGTTTCACCTATTTCAACATAATAGCCATTATTTGGCGCTTTCTGACCAGGCTTAAACTGATGGCTCTGTCCCACAATTTTCACTCCTTTTCCCTGTTAGTATGACCTGCTTTAATCAATTTGTCTTTTAGAGATAACAAACCTGCACCTGCCCGGACGATCGCAAGCGTGCTGGCATACTGCCTAGTGATATCAAGCTTTTCAGGCAGCGTAACTTCCTCAAAATATGGAAGTGCATCGCCAGGTTGATACCAGTCTTCATCCGTAAATGCATGCTCATGGTTTTCCCATGCTGCACTTAGCTCCGAGCTAAAAATACCTTTGCCAGCCGGCATGAAAAAACTTGCGGCCAGCAGTCTGATCTTGATCCTGTATGCGGATTGTTGCTTGCAAACTTAAGAATGGTCTTTAATTGGTACGATGAGTGATAAAGCATGCCATACAATTTCTTCCCAAGCTGAATTCTTTGTTCAAGCGGTGCGAAATGACTGACATTCAATCCGATTACCTTCACACGCTTTTCCATTGCATAAGGAAAAATCACATGGTTCAGATGAAAAAATTCCTGATATTTAAAAGTAGACGATTCATATACATGCGTGCGATAACAAGCATTCGATATCAGACGACCTTCGATATATTGCTGTTCGTTGATAATGAGCGCAATCGTCAGAAGCTCTGAGTTTTGCTGCTTTAGAAATGACTGCCAGACGGGTACCATAAAAGCTGAGACACTAAATTGTGGAAGCAGGTGCATATAATTCGTTTTAGCTTCCTTGCTCTTCTCATATAAAAGCAGCTTTTTATGCGTCAGGCTGAAAAATTTGGATGAACATTTAATAAATAAAATCAGCGAGACAGTTCATATTAGTAGGGTACCATATCAAAAAAGAGGTTTTTCTGTTGAGTCGTTCGAATCATCAAACGCCATCAAAAAACAAAAGATCTCTTCCTCAGACGCCAAGAGGAATGAAGGTTGATCATGAAAGAAACAGAACCGAGGAATTTGCTCAGGAACTGGGACTGCATGGTGAGACTGATTCCGGTTGCGGGTGTGGGGTTGATAAGGACAAAAAGCATAGCGAAAGATAAGAAAAAGAAGTCAGGTTCAGGCCTGACTTCTTTTTCGCTTTTACACGTGTGTCTTTTCAGAAACAGCCAGCTGATGATGGATCGCCTCTTCCAGAAACACCAGCACCTCTTCTCTAATCGGATAGAAATGGAGCGAAGATGATGCACTCTCTGATTTTCTGACATTCCAGAATTTCTCCTCAAGCTCCTTGTCACCACCGAATAAGTCATCAGATAACACCGCTACATCTTCAGCGATCATCTGCCCCTCTTCTGATACCGGCAGATCTCCTCTTTGAAGACAGTGCTCAATTCTTTTGATGATTCTAATCCACTTATTGGTTGTCTCAGCATCTTCATTTAATTTGGGCAGGGCTTTCTTGAGCGTCTCGGCTTCTTCTTCCGAAAAATGATCGCTCCAGGTCTCTTTTTCCTGTTCACGTTTAACCAGCGAGAATATTTTGTCCCAATCTGTATGTCCTGTAATGCGAATTTCATTTTTTAGTGAAACTGTCTGAGCAATGGATTCTTTAATATGTACAGATTGTGCATTCAAATTATCCAGATGCCTTTCTAATATCGCTTCAATTGATTCTTCAGCAACAATTCTTCTGACTTCATCAAGCGGAAGGTCCATTTTCTTAAGGAGCAATACTTTTTCGAGCATCACCAAAGAATTTTCACCATAAATCCGGCGGCCTCCTTCTTCAATTTCTGATGGTTTTACTAAATCAATTTCATCGTAGTACCTCAGCGTTCTGACTGAGATATCGAACATCTTTGCGATCTGACCTGTAGTCCACATGATTAAATTCCTCCAATGTTTTTCTTGCAGGTGACGTAACGTTACCACCTATACTACATGAAACAACTCAATTGGAGGGTATTCCCATGAAGAAATGGTCTAATTCTACTTTTATCATTGCAATTGCTTTCGCTTTAATTGTTGTACCATTTATATTCGACAGACTGATTGCGTCTTTACTGGGGTTATGGATAGAAGATTCTTTAGTGCATGGATTAGTTTCTGGTCTGATATTAGCTGCATCGATCACTTTATTAACCTTCTACTTAATAATCGTTAAAGAAAAAGAAAGCCCGCGCTCACTAGGAGTTAAATCGCTCCCAATACGCCACATCACAACGGTCATTGTCTGGTCAGTCATTCATATTATCATTGGAATCCTGTATGTTGTGACCCTCGAAGTCTTTGCAGGTGGATCTGCCAATGAGAAAACTGAAAGTCTTGAAAGCCAGACTATTACAATGTTTTTGTTGGCTTTTACTTCAGCAGCCATTATATCTCCAATCTATGAAGAGCTGTTTTACCGTGGACTGATCTACACTTGGCTGCGTCAGCGTACGTCCATACTTCCATCTATGCTAATCAGTTCTGCTATTTTCACGGTCGTCCATATCCCTACATATAACACCCTGCCGATTAATTTTGTCGCAGGACTGATTACTGCCTGGGTGTATGAAAAAACCGGTACAATCTTGAGCAGTATACTCGTACATGCTTCGTTTAATGGATTAGCAGTGGTGATTACCTATTTATTCATTTGATGATGTGCAGTCATTTACAAATCACCCGAAACTTCTTTATAGCTTTTTTGTAAAGATGATAAAGGGAGTGACATTGATGCCGAGATGCACAAACTGTTACACTAAATGGAAAATAAGTGATATATGGAAGCTTGGGTTTTCAAAAGACTGACGGAACTGCCCTGTTTGTGGAAAGAAGCAATATATTTCTTCGGAGTCACAGAGAATGATAACAATAGGATTCTGGAGCGTGCTGTTTATTCTGGTTTTACCTTTTATGGTGAAGCTGACTGACAAGGATGAGCCGCTGTGGTAACTACCATAGAACATGGAAAGGATGGAGAGATTAAATGCTGAAGATTTTCAGACGATCTTTGCTCGCTGGCGTTTTAATTTTTTACATTAACTGCGATCATTTTAGATCTGTTTGAGGCTTCCCGACCTTTTCTGACTGCTTTGATCATTGCGCTTATCCTGTCTGAGATCATATTTGTCTACCGGATTGATCAGTATAAAAAGAAAGAAAATCTTTAATAAATGCAATTCGTTCTTGAACCTTACGTAACGTCATGTTTTATAGTAAAGTCAACGTCATTTTACGTATGGGAGAGAGTGCAGATGAGTAATCAGATTAGTAAAACATTAGTCTTCGATGGTCAAGTACGTTTATATTTTGTTAATAATACAGAGCTTGTTCAGGAGCTTTTTGATTTGCACGGGAATACTCCACTGCCACTCAAGGTCATGCTGGGTAAAACAGTGTCAGCTATGAGTATCCTGTCAGGGACTTTAAAGGGAAAAGAACGCATGAATTTGCAGGTGACAATGAGTCAACAGGCATATCAGCTTTTTGCAGAGGCTGAAGCGAGTGGAAATATACGTGGATATCTAAATGAAAAACTTTTAAAAGCTGAAGGTTTTGAAAATGCTCCTACGAAAGATATCATTGGTCCAAGTGGCAGGATCCGCGTGATTAAAGGCTCAGGAATGAACCAGTTCACAAGCTTTACAGCGATGCTGAATCAGGATATCGATCTGGATATTGCGAATTATTTTGCTCAAAGCGACCAGACACCTACTTTTATTCAGACTGATATTCAATTAAATGAGAATGGTGAGATTCAATCAAGCAATGCAGTGTATGCACAGCTTTTGCCCGGAGCATCCACCACCCTGCTTTCAATAGTCAAACGTGCTTTTAGCCAACAGACTAATCTTGTAAGCAGGTTAAATACAGCGTTACCTGAAGAATTAGAAGGTCTATTTGGAAACGTAAAACTGATCGGTTCAAGCTCAACACAGTTCTTTTGCGGCTGCACGAAGGAAATGTTTTATGGGATGCTGCTGTCAATGAATGAAGAAGAGATGAAGCTTGCAATTGAAAAAAATGAAGAGATTGAAGCATTTTGTCATATTTGCGGTAAAACGTATTATTTCGATCAGCAGGATTTATTTAACTTACTTTGAGGGATGATGGAGGGAAAATAAATGAATGAGCTGTGGAAAATTGGTGAGGTGGCTGAATTGACCGGCCTCACGATCCGTACGTTACGGTATTATGATCAAATCAAGCTATTCTCACCTTCCGAGTATACTGAATCCGGGCATCGTCTATACACTAAGGAGGATTTGATACGTCTTCAGCCGATCCTGTCTATGAAGCAAATGGGCATGCCACTTGAAGATATTCATCATTTAACATCAAACGAGGAGGAGCAGACTGCTGCAGATGTCCTGAAAACTCAAATTCAGCGTGTCAAACAGGATATTCAGGCTCAACAGACGCTTCTAAACGAACTTGAAGGTGCTCTGAGGATTACTCAGAGTAATCAGATGATGACAATCCAGGAGCTCACAAGACTTATGGAAGCGATGAAGCTGAGTAAAGAAAAGTATTTTACGAAGGAACAGCTTGAAAGAATGAGGGGGCATTACGACACACTTGATTCAGACACCCTGTCAGCTGCACAACAGCGGTTTGAAAACCTGATCTTCCGAATCCGCATTGAAATACAAAAAGGCACTTTACCTAATGACAGTTATGTACAGCAGCTTGCATCTGAATGGAATGAGATGATCAATACTTTTTCAAAAAATGATGCAGCACTTCGACAACAGGCCGAACAGTTTCATGCTGAAAACCCTGGGAATAACCTGCAATTTGGGATGGATGGGGAGGTTTATCGGTTTATAATGGAGGCGCTTGAAGAAAAATAGCTTTACGCTATATTACTTTCCAGTGTATCTTCATATATTTTATTCCCACCGCAGGACATACACGCTTATAAAAGCATTTCATCTGTAACTAAACTGTTTTGAATCTCTTTTAAGACAAACGTTTCACGTTGCAGCCAACTATTTTTCTCGAATGATTTGATTAGATTTGAGTTTTGCGTAATAGCTTCCTCTACAGAAACCCATTTTGGCGTAAAATTCAGTATGGACTCGTATTCATCTAACTGCTGGGGCACTTTTTCTTCGTTTAATAGTTCACAAATATAATAGTGTGAAGTCATTTCAAATAATGTATCAGTGGTATATTCATCAACTCTCCGCTCAATTACTACCCCAGCTTTTTCTTTAACATTACAGTTGATGTAACCAGTTTCTTCTCTTACTTCGCGAATCAATGCGTCAGGTCAGCGGCTGTATCTTTTAATGGCGCAAGTCATGATAACCAATGATGTCAGCTTCAATTTTATAAGAAGAAAACTGTAGCTGAAGCACTTCTTCTGCGATTTTAATATCTGTTACATTAATATTTTTAATCATTTAATTCTTCCTTACCACATACGTAATCGCATTCGTCTCAAGCAAAACCTTTCTTTCTCCACGAACAATCTCGTATGCAAGCGGTTTGACCAGCTCACGGAGCACTTCCCACTCTGTAAATGCACGCTCGAGTTTGTCCATCATGGCGGGTGTGGAGAGATTCACTTCCATCAATGCATCCAGCTCTTTTCCAGTTGCAAGGTCGGTTTCTGTCATGTCTGAGTTAACGATCAGGCAGTTGATACCATCCTGCTTTGTACCATTTACCATCCGATTTAAGACTTCTTCAAACTCTTTTTCAGAAGCCGTGTGCTCAAGTGCTGAAACCGCAACGATTAAATCATATTTCTCACTGCTGATTTGATATTGACCTATGTCCTCCTGATGCAGCTCAATTTCCTCCTCAATACCGAACTCTTTACGGTATGCATCCAGCTTTTCAATCGCTGAGTCCAGCAAATCCACGCATACAACTTTTCCATTATTCGATTTGACTGCCTGTGCAATCGGAATACTGTTTCTGCCAACGCCACAGCCGAGATCCAAAATCAGCGGGTGATCTTTCTTGATGAGCGGGAGCAGCTCCATCACTGTCTGAACAGGCTTATAAAGCCATGATCCCTGCTCGAATAATTTATAGTTATCATAGCAATAATCATGGTATTTCTTTTCTTCGCTTCTGATGTATTTGAGTCTGTTCAACTGAAGAGCCTCCTGACATTCTACATGTAGACTTTGTTTGTGACTTAGCTATTTTCAATAATTGTGTCAATCAATTCATCTAATGTCCCAAAACATTTCTTCACTTCCGGCAAATGATAAAACGTACTCGTCGTCCCAAGATTGCTCACAGCTTCATCAGGTGAATAAAGAAAAACCTGCTTACCGTGACCAAGCGCGATCCCCATCTCAATGTGAGTTCCTTTGCCTCCAGGAAGCAGTACGACAAGAAAATCCGCTTCAATGACTGCATCTTTTTCTTTTTGACCAATCGACTGCAGTTCTTCAAGGGTTGAAGCTCTTTCATTGACCGTCCAGTCATAAGTCAGTTGATAGCCCTGCTTAAGCAGGTGCTGACCAACATATTGGACTTTCTCTTTATTGATAAATCCTGAAGCTATGTAGAATTTCATCACTTCTCCAGACAATTCATGTCCTCCTCACCGTCACTTTCCCTTCCTGATCCCTTTCATTGTCCCATTCCACCTGAATCTCAAAAGTCCCTTCTTCAAAAAACAAAGGAAACCTTTTTTTAATGGAGCCCATCATTGGAAGCTGACAGGCATCTTCAATTGGTACCCACACAGGTTTACCTTCAGGGGCATCCTTCAGCAATTCCCCGGCAAAGCTGTTGGAAATATAGTTAAAAATCATATACCGGTCATTTTTCTCAGGGTTAACATATTTATAAAGCCCCTTATAAACGAGGTCACTTACTGCTAGTCCTGTTTCTTCTTTTACCTCTCTGATCGCGGAAGCTGTAAAGCTTTCTGGAAATTCAACTTTGCCGCCGGGAGGGATAAAACCTTTTTGATTATCGTGCTGTCGATCAAGTAACAGTACAGCATCTCCATCCTGCACCATACAGACTGTCCAAAACTTAACATTCATATGACTCATCTCAAATCGATCTTATCTGGCTCATGCAACCCCTTTTTCTAACCTTTTCTTCTATTTCACCTGAAATACTGTACAACTTTCCCTTTGCCATTCTGCACTTCCACCACAGCATAAGCCCCATTGATAAATGTAATCTGAGGCGGAACGTGACCGCAGTCAACGTCATAAACAATCGGAACCTGCAGTTCTTCTGCAAGATCCTGATATACATCCTCTACGGTATATCCATCAATCTCATGATTCGCGTCACTTCTGCCAAAAAGGATCCCTGAGCAATGTTCAAACCATCCGGCAAGCTTCATCTGCACAAGCGAGCGCTTCAGGTTAGTCGTTGACAACTCACAGTTTTCAAAAAACCAGAGAATTGGCTCGTTTTGATTAAATGTTTTACGGAAAGCAGCTACATCACCAAAAGGTGTGCCAACCAAATGTCTGATCACATCTACACAACCACCAAGCAGACGTCCCTTCAACGTCTCCGGATTTCCGGACACGGTTTTCCAATCGGTCTTTTCTGTTAAATCGAAAATATGCGGCGTCGGATTTTCAAAATCCCATTCTTTTTGATAAAGGGGTGATGAATGCTGCGTGACAGACTCACCTGCTTTTGTAAGGAGTACCTCTTCCCACATCGCTGTCGTTGCATCCATAGACTCTCCTCTCAGATCAACAAGATTTGTTCCGTGAGCGGTTGCGATCCCTTTCGTCAACGTGATCGCAAGTAGCAGGACGCTTGTATCTGAATAGCCGATGATCCATTTCGGGGGGATCAGGTCAAAATCAAGGTGCTCAAGCGTTTCAACCAGGAGCTCGCCTCCCCATGGCGGGATAATGAGATCAACTTTTTCATTTTGTATGATTGAGTGGAATTCTTTTGCCCGCACGTCTGCAGGGGCTGACTTTGCTTTATGCTGGGTCCAGGCCGTTTCTCCTAAGATCAGCTGGTATTCATTCTTCTGAAGCTGCTTTTCCGCGCCTTTTAATAGAGGATGCAGCGCTTCAGGTACACCGGATGATAGGGCTGTGACGCCTATGGTTGCTGGTTTATGTAGTGTTGGATATTGGATCATGATGAAGTACCTCCCTGGGTGGTTTTTAGTAATCATTTTATTGGCTGGAGCGGGATGAGGGGCGGCTTTGGAACGCTGTTGGAATTCCATCAATTTGAAAGTTATTCCTTCAGATTGCCTGTTGATTCCTTCAATCCTGAAATGATTCGCTCAAAATCGGTTCGGCCCCCTAATGTTGGACACGATTTGTTTTGTTGTTGAAAGAATTTTAGCACATTCCAAACTGATGATAAAACTTGGTACTAAGGCTTCAACGGCCTTGTCTTCGTACTTAGGTGATCAGAGAAGGTTTTTTAAGGCTGACCTCACAGTGATCAGCCATTATCATCGCTTGACCAGATACAATCATCTCCTAGAGATTGATTGAGAAGGCAGTACAATTGTTTTTAACTGCTTCGAAGAATTTCTTCGGTGACAGATTGCCAAGGCTGCCGTGCGGTCTGCGTTCGTTGTAAAATTTCACATAGTCGTTGATATAGTATATCGCATGATCGAACGTCACCAGCTCAACCTCGTGACGAACTATACACTCACGTTGTAACTGGCTGTGATATGACTCGATAAAGGCATTCAGGTTGGGAGATGCATTCGGTATACGCTCATGGTAAAGACCATGAAACGCGCAATATTTCGCAAAACTGTGACTGATAAACTGTGGTCCATTGTCTGTACGGATGATCAGTTTCTGCTCACCACTCCCTGGCTTCAGATGCACCTTGCGTCGTAAGATGGCTTTCATCACCGTCCGCATTACGTCTTCAGACCTGCAGGTCCTTCCGCAATAATACCCGACGATCTGTCGGTCGTAGACATCGATAACGTTACACGTCATCAGAAAGAACCCAGCTTCTTTTAAGGGGACATATTTGATGTCCATCTGCCAAAGTTGGTTAACGGCTGTCACGCTCCGGTTTCTCGCGAGTTGGCGCTTAGGACGGTTGGTCTTACTTCGTTTTTTTAATACGCCGAGCTCCTTACAAAGTCGATAGACTTTTTTGGCATTGATCACTAACTTCCTCTCTGTCCTCAAGAGGATACCCCACTTTCGATAGCCTAGACCTCCGATCAAATCGTCTTCGCTGAACTCACAGAGAAACTCTTTAATCTCTTCATCAGAGACTGGCGTGCCATCTAAAGTGTATGAGACCCCTGGAAAGGGTCGTCCTCTCTTCTTCATCTGGATGTTCCCTCCCATCATCAATTGATAGTAGTAGGTCGAGCGGCCAAGTCCGAGTATTGAAAGAACTCTCTTAGCCTGGAAGCCTTGGTCGATCCATTGTTTTGCGATCTCATGCATTTCTGATATTAGTAAGGTCTTTTTTTTACAAGGTCTTTTAAGACCGCGATTTCCAACTCTTTCTCACCAAGCAGACGCATCGCTCGTTCGTACTGCTGCTTGTAATAGTCACCCGATTTTTCAAGAGGAAGAACTTCCCCTGATTCCACCTCCGCCTCCATCTCTTCTCGGACTTCATCTCCATACTCATTCATCCAAGCAGTCAAAGTACTACGATGAACGCCTGCTGTCTTGGCAGTTGTGACGATCTTGTTGGTCTCGAGTGCCATTCGGACATATTTCTTTTTGATCTCTTCAAAAGCCTGAACCTTCTTTCGCATAAAAGTGCCCCCTTTCCTGTGGAGTCGTTTGATATCAGTGTAAATCCAACATCAATTCGTGTCCAAGGTATTAAGGGGGCTAGAAAGAAATCGAAATTAATTCCTTCAGCAGCTGTCCGGCAGTGCTCATTTTATTCATTCAGACACAGAATCCCTTCAGCTAACAAGTTAATTCCGTCACCTGTGAATGTAATTCCATCACCCCTGATTCCGCCGAACTGCCAGCAAAAGTTACTCCTTATGTATAAAGAAGCTTCGACATATAATATTCATCAACCAGACTTCCGTTAATCTTCAGTGACTGCCTCTTCGTTCCTTCAACTTCGAACCCCTGCTTTTTATAAAGCGCGAGACCTGCTTCATTCTCTATAACAACTGTTAATTCAAGTCTTGAAATCCCCTGTGCAGCAGCCCACTTTTCCAACTGCTGAAATAACTGAGTGCCAACTCCTTTGGCTCTGTATTCCGTCAGAATGCCAATCACAAGATATGCAGCATGACTGTTGCGTCTCGAACTTCCGCCAATCGCGAACAAATAGCCAGTAAGCTGGTCCTCGTCTTCCGCGACAAGCACAGTTGAGTTCGCTTGCTTTTTAAGACTTTCAATCTGCCTTAATTGCTGTTCAGACGTTGTTTGGCGTTCTCCCGATTCCATCATCATGAATTCAGACTGACTTTCTACCTGCTGGATCAGCAGCCTGAAGTTTTCTGCGTCTTTTGTTTCTATTTCTCTGATTAACAAATGGACCAACTCCTATTTTGTTTTTTAGCTATATTCAAATAAGTTCGATTTACAGAGAAGTGTAAAATCCAAATAATTATGATAAATTGAGAATATAATAAAAAGACGAAGTGCGATCAACACCCAGTCAATGCAGCTGAGATTCGCATGATGTGCGGTTGACCAGTAAAAGAGTGTTAGAAAATAGTAACTACCCTGCTTACTTGGACGTCAGCGGAGGGTGGTTACTTTTTATTAGCTTAAAGTGAGGTTACTATCATTTACCTCTTCCATATATCCAACAGCCATTTTCCATCACTGTCATATCCAGTTGAATAAGTAACCGGAATGAGTGCCGAAATGATCAATACAGCAGTAAAACCCAAAAAGTATCCATCCAAAAAGTGCTGATGTCCGGTATAGACCTTGAAACAGATAAACATTACAATGGTAAGCAGATTAAATAAGACACCACCTAAAGCCACTAATGACAACCTCACCTTGTGACGCTGTTGATTAAGATTATTATCATAATGGAGCGCCCCCATCATAAAAAATGCTTTGTTTACCTGTATGTACTTACCTAAAGAGAAAAAAGGGTCTCCAATACCGATTTCAACCTTTTGGACCTTTCCGCCAAACATCTTCGCAAATGAAGCGTGCCCAACTTCATGAATCAGAACATTAATGGGTTGAAAAATGAAAAGTGCAACTGCATATCCTATTATTAATTCGACCACTTAAACCCTCTCCCCACTGAAACCCTAAAAAACCCATCCAGTTTTCCTACAAGAGACGAGACATTTATATCACTTCCGCTCCCCATACCACACATAAAAAGCAGCAACATCCTCTTTCGGCAAATAAGCCAGCTCACTCACAAACACCGGCTTTGCTCGATTCGAAAATTTTAAAGATGCGACGTCAAATTTCCGCTGAATCCAGGAATGCTGTACTTCTATTTCTTCAATCCGTGCTCTCCGCGTCAGTAACGTTTCGTTTGAGAAACCACCTTTTCTTGTCTGGATGAATTCACCGTGGCGCAGGTAGCTTGTAAACAGGTAGTCCAGGATACGGGAGAGAATTGCCAGAACAAAAACGACACCTGTGACCCATAGCCATTCACGCTGGAAAAAGAAGAGGACTCCTCCAACAATCAGCGTGCCATAGTATGGTGTAAGCAGCTTAAGAAAAAGCACTTTCTTTGGCAGCCGCTTCATTTCTTCTTCAATATGATAGGCAGGTAAAAGAGTATTCACGAGCGCATAAGCTTCATGCTTTGCCATAAAAGGATAAAGGGCATTTGTTTCAAGTTTTTCCTCCCCTAACCCCCCGGCACTGATCAGCTTGATTTCAACCATATTCAGCAGCCGTTTGATCAGTGGCTGCTCAATTTTAATTGCCTGAACCTTATCTTTTTGAATTGAAAAAGTGGATGTATTCCATACACCTTTTTCAATATAAATCCTCTCATCATCGGCTGAAATCACGTAATTGCCGTATTTTACAACTGTTTGAATGTAGCCGATGACAACTGACAGGAGCATCGCAACGATAAATAACAACGCCAGCAATCCAATATGCGCTTTAAAGTACTCAAATGCACTAAGGGTCGTTTCTTCCAGATCAAAAAAGTCATTCACCTGAAAATATGCTGCTGATAATAGCGGAAAAATTGCAAGAAAGCTGAATGAAGTCAGCGCAGCTTTAATCGTATCCCTTTTGGTTGAACGGAAATACACCGTACGTTTCGGCTTTTCTAAGACCTCTTCTGTATCAACTTCAGCAATCGCATCTTGTTCTTCAATCTTTTTCAGAATCATCCTCGCTTCGTCATGGGTGATGACAGAAAATTTTATAGAGGATTCCGAATCACTTGTCCCGGTTTCAAGCGTTAAAGATGTCAGCTTAAACAGTCTGTGAAGAAAGTTCGTGTTCGTCTGATGGTTTTGGATCCGCTCAAATGGTACGACCCTATGATTCTTAACAAACACGCCTTCTCTAAGCGCAATCGAATTGTTGTTGATCTGATATGTATGGAAGAACCATTTCAGCAGAATATGGATGATTGTCCAGCCTGCAAATAGGACAAAAATGATCTTTGCCCATAAAATCCAGCCAGTCATCACGTCACCACGCAGGATAAATAAAAACAAGATAAAGAAGAACGCATTTTTTAGAAATGACACGTATTCAAATAACAGCCAGGAAGGGTGATAACGTTTTGGATTGTTACTCATTCCACTTCTTCTCCTTCTATGTCTTTTACTTTTGCAAACATGGCAATCTGTGACCTAAGCTGAATCGCTTCTTCTTTAGGAAGCGCCGGAATGTTATGGCTTGATGTTGTGGTACCGATTTTCAAATTGTACAGGTTATGCTTTCTCAAAAAAGGTCCCTGGTCAGTCGTTACGTACTCCACTTTTGTCATGGGGATTAGTGTGTGATACTGATTAAAACGCCCGTGCTTTAATTGAACAAATTCCTCGTTAATCTCATAGCGCCAGGATTTTTGTACAAATGGCGGTTCAATTAAAATAGAAAAAACTGCGGATACAATCATCAGTCCGATTAGTATGTAAATCACGTTATCGATCCAGCTAACCCAATTATAAGCTGCATCAAAATAAAGTAATGCACCAAGTATAATAAGGGTTACCGTGTGACCAATTGTGTTCGTCCAGCGCCAGATGCTGATGATTTTAGCAGAAATCGGCCGGGACGGTTCTGGAATGTTTAAATACATTTTTCTTCACCTCTAACTGGAATTACGTGACAGAAAGAGGAAAAGTTTCATTTTTAGTCGTTTAACTTAAGTATGTTTTTTCATTATTTAAATGAGGTAGCTACAGTTTTGTATTTAACCATTAATAATAGCTTGAGAATCAGATAACCAGCCCCACCACCCAGTGTATTCAACAAAAGGTCATCTACATCAAAGCTGCCTAGTCTGAAAATCGACTGTATCAGCTCATATCCAAAGCTTAATAAAAATGTAGCAATTACCACTTTCTTAAACGATTGGAATTTCTCTAAAAGCAACGGCAGAAGGAAACCAAACGGCATAAATCCAATCACGTTTCCTGCAAGATTCTCAACTCGTATATTGAAATTCAAATCATCTCTTATGAATAGATACTCTCCAATTGTTTTGAGGGGGATAAAATTATGAGTATGCCAATAAAAAGGAATCTCTGTATTAAAAGTCAAATAGTCGAGAATCTCTGAAGGCATTATATATTTAAATAAAATTAATCTAGTCAAAATTAATAGATATGTACAAAAAATAATTATTAAGCCTGTTTTCATTACTATTTTCAACATGGTATAACTCCACTTCCAAATATTTTAGCCAAATAGATTTGATAAAACTCCACTCATTCCAATCAGCACCACAATATAAAAAGCTATAAACAACCCGATGCCTCCAAAGAAAGCAATTAATCCATATTTCATAGGCTTCGTCATTTTATCTGCAAGTTTGTAAGAAAGGATAAATGAAATGAACGCAGTAAGAGCAGCGTATCTCCATGGGATACCCAGTGTGTAAAATATACCTTCAGCATGTGCAGAAAACTCTCCGTAGAATTCGAATATAAATAGTAGTACAATCAAATATCCTATTGATAACAGTATTTTACTGAGGATCTGTCTAGTTTGTTCCATGCCTCCTCCTCCGAAATAAAATCCTCAAACTTTTTTAAAACGATCACCCGTATTTGCATACACAATCGCAAAAATAACCAGCACAAAGATCAGAATCAGCCCGCTCCAAAATAAGAACTCGAGGTTGATGGCAGCACTTAATGCAAATAGAAACAAACTAAAGCTTACACCATACATGATCTTCCCCATAAACTGACACAAGGCCACTTCATCATATTTCGCTTTTTCACTTTCAGGCAGTGTATTATATCCTGCGATGAATGATGCGCCTCTTCCTTTTGAAAACATCACCCCCATAATGAGAAACGGGATCATTAATACCAGATTTACAATTACTTCAGCCATGTAAATGACCTCCTGATCCTTTACCGCCACTTCTGTTCATCATCAATCCAACGCTCCTGCTTTAGGTCATATGACGAATACCCATCATGCAAGCCAAAATATGAAGGCAGCGACAATGATCGTCCATCTGCTCTTTCCCAATTGTCCTGAAACCAGTCAGTCAATACTTTTAGCTCCAGCGGCATAATAACTTCCTCATTCTCCATGTAAAATTGATCAAACTCATCTCTTCTGCTGTCAGGCAGATGAAAATACTCAGTATCCTTAAGGACTTCCTGACTTCCGTAAAAATGTGCTGCACTGGCTGAACAACTCAGCACCTCATTCGCATAGCGGTCCATTGAAAACACGCTGATCCCACATTCAAATCTGGTTGGCTCAATAAAAGCCATAAAATCCAGCAGATCAATTTCGTCCGCAAACGTTCTTTTGAAAAGCGCCTGGAGGTTTGCTGTCACCTGGTCATTCTGTTTCTCCAAATTCTTTCTTATTGTGCTGATATAATCGTCAACGGTGTACATATTCAGGCTCCTTTATGTATGTAACTTTCTTTTGCGTATGATCAGTTTTATACCTGTAGTGATAAATGCTGCAACATAAGCCAGTGAAAAGATTTCGAGAAATAACGCCGTATCGCTATTGTGCGCAAAGCTCAGTGAATAGGCGATGAGTGCTGATAACAGGAAGGCAATGAGGTCAGTAAAAGCTTCATTTTTTATCAGCTTCTTCAGTAAGAAGTCTGCGATTAACTGCCCGACAGCTGTAATGACAAATAGTAAGAACAGATAATAAAAGATCATGCCTAATATCTCTTACGTATGACAGGCTGAAATCCACCCAGTTCAACAACAAGCTTCTCTCCACCTACTGTCACTAAGTAATAATCTGCTTTCTCCATCGACTTAATTTCCGTTACCGTTTGACCTTTCTTTTCAAAGAACTCCACAATCTCAGCTCTTTCAAATTCACCTACGCGATGATCAGCCACTTTCATTGCGTCTTCTTCTACTTCAGCTACAGGCACTTCTTTAACTTCAGTTGTGACAAGCTGACGGTTATGAATCGACTGAAGCAGATCAATAATCTCTCCTAGCGCAATGAACACCATGCCTGTTACAAATCCGCTGAAAAAAGTTAATACAAGCGTAAGAAAGGTAGGGTTCACCATCGGAAATTGAATGAAAGCAACTACGACTGTTAAGCCAAATATGATATAACCTATCATTTTCAGGATTGAAGCAATTTTGTTCTCCTGAGGCATACCGGGGACACTCCTTATATTCAGATATGTAAAGATCTTATTCATTTCAGTGTACCTGAACAGATAATTCGATACTACTAAACTTTGGGTTTTTTCTAAAAATTCTCATTACAAGAATAGACTTCGTGATACGATGTTTTTAACTATTCTATATTGGAGGAGATTCATTGGATTACGAGATAAGTGTGAATATAGAGATCGCTCCTTATGAAAAAAGAAAAAGCTGAGGAGGGATTCGGAAATGAGTATTGATATAGATTGCTGGAACCCCCTTTCGCTCAGTGAAGTTCAAGCACTTTTTCACGGGGCACCTGTTCAGTGGTGGATTGCCGGCGGCTGGGCACTGGACTTGTATCTGGAGCGCCAGACACGTGAGCATAGTGATATTGATGTTGTCATTTTGCGAGAGGATCACTTGAAGCTGCAAGATTATTTGCAGCATGGTTGGGAGTTGTTCAAGGCAATAAAAGGAGAAATCATTCCATGGAAATATGGAGAATCTTTAACTTCTCAAATTGATAACATCTGGGTGAAGAAAAAAGGTTCAGGTTCGTGGGCTTTGCAGGTTATGATCATGGATACTGAGAATCTGCAGTGGGTTTATAAGCGGAACGATCAAATCAGGAAGGCGGTAAACGATATAGGGCTTAAATCTGAATCAGGGATCCCCTATCTGAAGCCTGAAATACAGCTATTGTATAAAGGCGGGAGCTCACGAATCAGGGAAAAGGACCTCACTGATTTATTTCACGTTCTGCCAGAAATGGCCCCTGCAAGTCGTTGCTGGCTCCAGGCAGCATTACTTCTACAATTTTCTGAGGGTCATTCGTGGGTTCATTTAATCAATCACCATCGTTAACTGTTATGATAAATTTTCTCCTCCAGTTCTTTAAGACGATCATTGATTATTTCTGAAAGGACCCCAACAACAATAAATAACAGTCCACCTATGTAAAAAGCAAAATCTGCCTCACTTCCCCAGGATCGGACGAAACCCGTGATCATTAGAATAATCCCTGTGATAAATGTTAGTGCTCCTGCTGATTTTAATGTCATTTATTCTACACCTCATCTTACTTTTCAAGTCTATTTCACTTTATCAATATATATTTTCAAAGTAAACGCCTCCCATTTTTATGGTAAAATAAGTTAAAGATATTTCTCTAGGGGGATTCTATGCTAAAAAGAAAATATGGAAAGCGACCAGATTGGCAGCGAATTATTACGCGACAATCTGCCAGTATATTTGAAGATACAGATACCTTTAAAGGAGACTTAACTCTAATTCATGCAGTGAAAGTAACAGCTCCAGCATCTTTTACATACGGAGAAAAAGAGATATGTATTATTGATGACGGCTACACATGGCTCCAACAGTTCCCAGCTGACGCGAATCATTCGGTGACCACCATGTTCGATGCAGATGGCAATGTGGTCCAGTGGTACATAGATATTTGTCTTGCCAATGGAAAAGATGAACTTGGTCCCTGGATGGATGATTTATTCTTGGACCTGATTCTTTTACCCGGTGGTGAGCTAATTGTAAAAGATGCCGATGAGCTTGATGAAGCACTTAAAAATAACGTGATTGATCAGCAGTTGTATGACCTTGCTTGGAAGGAAGCTGAGACGTTGAAGGTTTTGATCGAGCAGGAACGTTTTGAGCCGATTCGATTATCTTATCATCATAAAAAGAAGCTTGAAAAAACGTTTAGATGAAGGGAATGTTTGTGATGCGAAACGGAAGTAAAACGCTGCTGTATGCAGGACTGATTCTTACGATCGTGCCTATACTCTTTATTGTAAGTGGCGGAGTAGCAGCAATTGCATGGTCTGAAGGAGTCGCTTATTCAATTGCGCTCGGCTGCATTATTTTGGTGATTGCAGGAGTACTGATGATCATTGGTTCGGTGATTGGGATGATAGCGCGGAGGTTTTAATCAATACTCATTTAATCTAACTGCAGACAAATAAAGATGGGAAGGGACTATTATAATGTGCGAAAAAATGATTCAAAGTGTAAAAGACGGGCTTGAAGGTATTGAAATTGGATATTTTGATACAGGACAAGACTTCCCATATTTATCTTACTATGAATATTTTAATCATCCTTCTGAAGAAGCCAGACGATATGCTTTTGCAGCATTCGTAATCCAAGTAGGTAACTGGCATTCAGGCTGTATGATGATTGAATACAAAAATGATGATTTTAATCGTTATATCAAAATGCTGATAACAAACAAAAATTCATTAAAGGCCGATTTTCCAAATATGTATGCTAGACTTATTTATTTCCTAACAAATTTGAAGTCCAGAAACCTGTCTCAAACCTGGTATCCCAACCACCTGGATCAGACACTTGATCACCAGCTTTCAGTAGAAATGCTTAAACCGGAATCTTATATAATAGAACTTTTCCCAATGAGCATGAAAGGCTTTCTAAAAGAAATTCGTGTGAAACCATTTTTTAAAAGTGACTTAGATTAATGTCAAACAGACTGTTTTTTCTGATCAAAACCTCCCGCCAACAGCAGGAGGTCCTCGAACTATCTATTCTTTGCGATAATCAAAAACCGGTGCTCAAGGGATTCCACATAACCTGTCTTTTCAACAGTCTTCTGCAGCTCAACTAAACGCTCCAGCTGCTTCTCTACTGAAAATCCGGGAAATTCCCATTCGATAACTTTGGCATAGTAGACGATTGCCCCTACATCATAGAAGCGCATCTTCGGAAAAGCTTCCTGCTGATCCAACAGGTTAAAGCCTGCTGTCCGAAACTTCTCGGCTTCATTCACAAGACAAAACTCATCATATTCAGTTCGATGTCCTGGTATCAGAAATGATGACAGCCAATCGTTATTCCGACCGCCTACCTGCTGAGTAATAAACAGTCCGTCAGGCTTTAGAATTCTTTTAACTTCACTCACATCATAAGCCTCATGCCGGTTTATGATCAGATCAAATGCGCCATCCTCAAATGGCAGCTTCGTATCATCAAGAACCTGCTCCACCCGAATGCCAAGCGGCCCAAGCTTCTCTCTACACAGCTCTACATTCGGCTCCCAGCCCTCTGTAACAGCAGTCTTTTCATAAGGATGGCCAAGCGTCAGCAAAAACTCTCCTCCGCCTGTTCCCATATCAAGCAAATGCATGTCTTCCTGCAAGGCATCCAACACGATTTTCTTGTAATCCCAGGGAGTATCTTCTTCCCTTGTACGTCCATTCAACCTGGAGAAATCCCATCCTGAGAAACTTTCTTTTTCTTCACTCAACCACTTTTCAATATATCTTTTCATCATTACCGCTCCTTTTTCATTTCGTTATTAAATGAAAATGGTGCAGCAATTCAGATAGCTTCCTTCATAGCCTGGCACAATCAGCTATCAGAATGTCTGCACCAGGCGGTTACCGAATTTCAAGTTCATTGTCAGGTCACCCCTTTCAAAGGCTTAGGATTCATTCTTCTCAATGTTACGCAGTACTTCTTTTTCCAAACTGAATTGGTCCATAAATCCTTTTACATGAATCTCCAAACGATAGGCATAATCATCAAAGCTCAGGTAAACTCTGTTGACATCCAGTACAAACGGACCCGGCGAATAAGTGCCGCTCGCTGTCTGCAGTACGACTGTTTCACCACTCTCAGTCTCTATTTCAAATACCCCACAGCTTTCATTCTGACATTCTACTGCATATGTATTCTCCATCCACGCTGCAAAATCTGATCCTGTTGGTGTTTGACGATCAATCACAACAGCGATCAGAATGGCAGCCGCTATACTTAAAACCGTAAAAACAATGACTTTCTTTTTCATCAAATCCTCCTAAACAAATCACGAACTCCTTAAAATTTTCTCCATCTTCTTCCCCTTTGCCAGTTCATCAATCATTTTATCCAGATAACGGATCTCCTGCATAATCGGCTCTTCAATATCTTCAACCCGCACACCGCAAATGACACCCTTAATCAGCTTGCGAGAAGCATTCAGCTCAGGTGCTTCTTCAAAAAAAGTTTCGAAATCAGTCTTTTTTTCAATCAGTGCCTCAAGATCTTTTTGGCTGTACCCGGTGTGCCAGCGAATGATTTCATCCACCTCAGCTTTCGTGCGTCCTTTCCGCTCTGCTTTGTTAATGTAGTGCGGGTAGACACTTGCGAAGCTCATCGTGTAGATTTTGTGCTTGGTCATTTTTCTCATCCTTTCTAACTTTAAAGGTAAGTGAATGCAGGATTTCTTTTTACCTCATTGATGATTTTCTCAATTTGAGTTGGACCTATTTGTGTTGTGTCATATAAAAAGCGATGATCCACACCACTAGCTTCAAACTCCTTTACTAACTCCAGACATCTTTCACCCATTTGATGTTCTTTAATCCTCCGGGTATCCCTTTTCAGCAATTCATCAGGACTCACCCATAAAACAACGTACACAATTTCAACTTGTGGGTACTTAGCGCGCACCCTCTGTGAAAACAGCTCGACTTCATCTGGAAAAGCCACATAATCAATTACGATATCTTTATCTGCCTGAATAAAATTAATACTCAGATCCGCGATATTTTTCCAGACTAATGCAAGCGATGCTTCACTTTCCCATGGCGGTAAATACCCCCAACGATCATATGATTGATGACATCACCTTCAATGTAAGCGCTTTGTGAAAATGACTCTGCTAACCTTCTTGCAGTTGTGGACTTCCCGACGCCAGCTGGGCCTGAGATGATATATATTCTTGGCATGAGCTTCACCTGCTTTGTTTTTACTTAAGCACATAAGTTGATGAGGATCTTACAACGTTAAACCTCTCGCTTAAGCACTTCCGCCAATCCATCCGGATAAACCACCTTCTCACCCGAGTAAACATCTTCTAACGAAATCCACTTTGCACAGGTGATTTTATCCCCTTCAGTAACTGTGAATTTTTCTTTTTGATATAAATCCTTACTTTGCAAATCTACCATATACAGTTGCGTAATTTCATGGCCTTTGCGCTGACCTATTTCGTAAATGTTTTCTATACAAATCATATAACTTTTAACGATGATCTCAACGCCTATTTCCTCTCGAAATTCTCTCGCAAGGGTCTCTTCTGACCACTCACCGAATTCAATCGTACCGCCAATTGGACGATAGAAGTATCCATCTCCCTTTGAATGCTTTCCTTTCTGCTCCTCTAAAAGAATAGAGTCCCCTCTTATAACGATCCCTAATGTATTTGCTCTCGGATGCATGACTAATCTACTCCTTTACAACTCACACTCTTAAATCATTCAGTTCACGGAGGCAGGCCACACCCCGTTCAACCGACGTCTCCACATACCCAACGATCTGTTCTAATGTAAAAACTGACAGTGGTTGATCAACATCACTTTGTTCGTACTGCATATCCCCAATGACGTATGGGATAAAACCAACCACTTCTTTCGCTGTCACTTCCTCAATATCTGTTACTCTACCGGTTTTTTCTAAGATCTTCCTCAAGCTCTGAGTACACCCATAATGCTCCAACAGCTTGGCATTTAGCAATCTGAAATCCTGATGATAGCGGCTGAATATATCCTGATCTGCCTGCATTCTGTTTCTTAGCCACGGCAGATAGAATCCTGTTAACCAGATATCATCTGCCAGCAGGTGGGTGTAGTACCCTTGTATAAAAGGCTTATCTTTTTCTGAGTGGTACTTCTTCAGAAAGCCCTTATAGTCAATCGCTCTGGAATAGTCCGCTTCACTCCCTTTATAGAAATGGGAGATATCTTTGGGTGAAACTGCGTCTGGTGCGACTCCACCTAACAGGAAGGAATCCTTATCCATAATCGACAGCTCTTCAGCGATTCTATTTGCGATCACTAAGTGCATGATTCTAGAACCCATGTGTGTACCTCCTTCCATTCAATCAACAGACTTAGCCAACTCCGAAAGCCCATCCAGCATCTCTTCCTGAAATCCATCCGTCACCCAAAGCGTAAAAACCTCTTCCATGCTATATTGCTCTGCCAGTCGCTCTACAATCTTATATCCTATGTAATAAGCAAGGCGTGTATAGTTAAAATAACTGCCGCCATTAATCGAAAACCATTCTTTCATCAGCCGGCCAGGATCCATACCGCTTTTTATATCATCAAACAGCCGCTTCGCGATCTGAACTTCATTTTCCAATACAAATTGAATCCATTCCTTATCCTCTTCATAAGCAAAATACTCATCAAAATCAGCTTCAACCAGCTGCATCGAAAGGTATGTCGCGATCCCTTCCTGTAAAAGCCAGGTAAGTGGACTTAGCCAGTCAACCTTTTCCCAGTCTGTTTCATGCGCATCGTTGTAAATGTGGTGCGTGGCATGACCGAACTCATGGGCAGTAATGAGCTGGATATGTTTTCGATTATAAGGAAGCTTCTCCAGGCAAAATCCCACTTCCGGATTGCACTGTCTATATGTAAAAGCATTGCTCACGTAAAGACCCACAAACAAGTGGACATCTTTTGTAAAAGTCACCGGAAACATTTCTTCATAAGCACGTGTGATCCGGGGAATCTCTTCAAAAAACAGATCGCGCATCGGCAGAATGTCTTGCAACTTCTCAGGGTGCTTATGTATTGCTTTTTTCTTTTTCTCTTCAGAATTCAGACAATGCCGTTCAAAATAGTGCGCATACTCATCTGCATGACGTGCATAAAAGTTATCCAGATAGGCAATCGTCGGTTCATAGTCACGGACAAAAAGAGACGCCGTATCGATAATCTTCATGTTGTCACCCCTTTCAAATACTTCATTCTTATAACCTTCTACTCCCCACCTCAAATCCCTGCCAAATTTCTACACTTTCCCAAAAAACAAACCTGACCAACAAGGCCAGGTCTGATGCAATCATGATTTCTTTTTAACTGGAATCCAAATCTCACTTTTGAAATCCGGCACTGTTGTATCCGGCTGCTCGTTCCAGAGAATTTCTGGCCCTTCCGCCTGTTCATACGGATTAGTCGGAAACCACTCTGAGTAGATTCTGCCCCAGACATTTTGCAGCGTATCAGGGAATTTTCCTTTCGCTTCAAACACTGCCCAATTAGAAGCCTGAACCTCCAGACAGTCGAAATGTTCCGGGCGTGCTTCAGTGGATGCAACACCGATATAATGATCCAGCTCACCCTTTTCTTCCATTCTGCCTTCTGAAAAGTTTGCTGAGGCACTGATCATTCCTTTGGGTTCAATATTCGATAAGTCCTTCAGCTCCTGAATATCTTCTCCAGTCAGGCTGTGCCACATTTTTTCAATCTCCGGGTTCACTCCATTAAAAATAATCGGTACTCTCTTCTTCAAACCAATCATACGAAAAGCGTCTTTTTCTACAATGCGTACATTCATATTTTCTCCTCCTCTAATTGTCAGCTGGAAGGTCATAGGAGAGAATGATTTTAGCGGCTTATTTGTCGTCCTGGCCTCTGCAGGCGTAACACCATGCCAGCTCTGGAATGCTCTTGAAAAAGCATCCGCTGACTGATAGCCGTACTTCACTGCCAGATCAATCACACGGTGGTCCTGCAGGTCAGAAACAGCAAGCGTCAGCCTTCTATAGCGGATGTATTCAGACAAAGAAACGCCTGCGAGAAACGAAAACATCCTCCTGAAGTGATATTCAGAACTCCCAGCCCGCCTGGCAACCTCTTTCATCTCAATCTCGCCTGTCAGATTTTCTTCGATGTAGCTGACAGCTTCGTTAAAAAGCTTTAGTGTATCCATCCTCATGACCTCCTTAAGAAAAAGAATAGCAGCGTTCAAACCATGTGATCCGACAATCTGTGCCGGATGTTGTATCCAAATCCTATTTATTATAATTGTTAAACAAACGAAGCCATAATCACAACTTTAAGACTGAAATGCCAATCGTTTGAGTGAATTGCTACACCTTGACCACGAATTGATACAAACCTACCCGCAAATAGATACAAAATCCCCGCGTGTACCGCTACAACTAAACGAAATTGCGACATACGGACCTCACTCTGAACTTTCAACCCACACAAAAAGCCGGCCTAAGCCGGCTTCTCTACTCTATTAATCCAGATCCATCTCCAAAATCTCACCTGTCACCGCATCAATATCAAACTCTGCGTCATCATCGTCACCAGTGCCAGTATTAATCTCTACTTCATAGATTGCTCTGCCATCATCGTCGTCCAGCTCTACGCTTTCAAGTGTTCCTTCCACTTCAGCCAGTGCAATCTCTACTGCTTCTTCCTGAGAAATGAGGTCTTCACTTGTGCTGCTGCCTGCCGTTCCATTTGAATTAGAAGATGAAACATTGTCGTCGTCGTCGTCATCGTCATCATCACGCTCTTCTTCAACTCTCAGAATTTCACCATTTGACGCATCTATATCGAGGTCATAGTCCATATCACCATCATCAATATCAATGTCATATACATAGCCGTCACGCTTTTTCTCAAGCTCAATGCTCTCTACAACACCATCATATTCTGCAAGTGCTTTTTCCTTCGCTTCTTCTACGCTGATCAGCTCTGATGGCTCAGATGGTGCCGGATTAACTGATCTGAAGTTTTGAAAGCCGTCTGTCATTGCACCTGCTCCAATTGCTCCACCTAGAATCACTGCACTTGCTACTGTTCCTACAACTACCTTCTTCATTTATAACGCCTCCTGAAAATTTGTTTTTGTTTATTTCTTAACTTTATATTATCCAGGCAAGATGAGAGGAAGGCTTGAGGAAGATTAGAATTTGATGAGAATGTGCGAGTATTAAATATATGAGGATGGATGTTATTTAAATTTAATTAAGCTTTCTCAAAACGGTTTTGATATATTTGTTAAGGGAATATAAACAAATACAAAGTTACGACTTTATTCTGGAGTAGAGAGGTAATCCTGATGCTCAAAAATCAAGAGCTGCATACATATTTTTATAATAAAGCAGATGCATTGACTGAAGAATGGTATTCATCTTTGGATAGAAATAAAGGAGGCGTTTACGGGTCAACAGATCCGATAGCAATTGAAAGAATCAAAAATCAGAACAACGCTTTTCATAGGCAATTTTGTAAAGTGTTTCAAAGTGATGACCAGTCACATGTTGAAGATTTTATGGAATGGATTGAAAGCATTGCACTTGATGAAGCTCACCAATCAACAGAGCTTGAGGATATTATTGAAGAATTTTTCAGAACCCAGGAGCAATATTTGAACTTAATAGAAGAGTACGCACAATCATGTCCTAAAAGCTTGTCTTACGGTGAAGTGATGACCTGGACTAAAACAGTTGTTAATACAATTAGTAGCATCATTCATGAATTTACGGTACAGCACTCTAAAGTCGCTAAGAACAGACTTCAGGCTCATCAGGAGATGATTACTGAAATGAGTGCCCCTGTTATTTCTCTCACAAGTCATATTGGCTTTCTTCCACTAGTTGGTGAAATTACAACACATAGAGCTCAGATCGTTTTTAGTAAAACACTTGCACAAAGTTCTGAGCTGCAGATTAGTAAGTTGTTCATTGATCTGTCAGGTGTCCCAATTATTGATACCATGGTCGCGCAGCAGATTTTCCAGTTAATTAGCGGTCTGAAAATCATCGGTGTACAAACCGCTATATCCGGGATCAGTCCGCTCATTGCACAGACTGCCATTCAACTCGGTCTAAGTTTCAAAGATATTGAAATTTACAGCACGCTTGCTCAGGCGATGAAGGCTGAAGATTTTAACAGTTAATACGCAAAAGCCCAAAGATCATACGGATCTCCGGGCTTTTTTAGATGTGCTTACCACAACGGCTCTTGTTTATCTGCAAGCCTGATCGTAGACTTATCCTATAAAAAGAAAGTAAATTACACGCAGTCCCAAAGTGTTAAGGGAGCAGCAAACGATTTTGGAAAATGTACTGAAAAGACAGCAAGCTGAGGCGGGTGGTTATTTTATATCCGTTTTATGTGACGTGCTGAACGCAACGCTCACTCCCGTTCTACCACTGGCCTTGTCATACACTCAGTCTTCCTGAACTTAAACTTTCTGTAAAAATCCTGTGCATCTGATGTGGCCAGTGCGATTGATGTATATTTAATATCCGGGTGCTCAAGCACACAATCCATCAGCCACTGCCCGAGCCCTTTTCCTCTGTAATCTGCGTCAATGACAACATCCATAATCCATGAAAACACAGTGCGATCCGTGACGACTCTGGCAAATCCGATCTGCTTTTCGCCATCATACATACCAAACGAAATGGAATGCTCAATACTTTGTTCAATCATTTTTCTCGTTCTGTTCGAAGCCCAGTATGTATTGACCAGCATCTGATAAATACTTTCAATATCCAGCATCTCATTATCATCATTTACAATATAATGCTTTTTAGACCACTCCAAAAAGATTCCCTCCTAAATGATTGTTACTCTGTATTCCCTTTCCCTTTTACACAGAAAATAAATACATCCTCAGGATTCCATACATGTAAATGATCAGCCGAATACCCTCTAAGCCACAGCTCACCATCTTTTCGCCGTAAATAAAAGCCCTTCGGAAAATCACCACGATCATATAAAGGTTCTGATGCAATCGTCATTGAACCTGCGGGCGCCTGATTTTTCTTGTGAGAAACGTGCTCCTCCTGCTCTGTATAAGCAAGCCTCAAAAATGGTCCCAGCTCTATCGGGCAAAGAGTTAATTCCAATTCATCCGCTTTTTTATAAAGTGCTGCTGTAACAGTACCCTCCGGAAAACCGAGTTCCTTCACCGTTAACGCGATCACTTCCACCTGATAAGGAGTTTCGGAGATTAGAAAATGTTGATCCATAAGCAGCTTGTTGGCATATTCATTCAAACGAATCGCGGACTGATGCAGCCGCTGCATCAATTCATGCTTTGTCACGCCACCAGCTTCTACCGACTGTCTTATAAATGAAATGTCCGGATATGTATGATCACTTTTAGTCATGTGCACGCTCCTTAAAAACGAAGTTGCCTGTATCCACATAATACCATGACTTTATACCTTGCGAGTACTGAGCGCATTTTCTTTTTTAAATGGGTACCATTCATATATGGTACAGTTGATGTATGTCTTATTAACCAGGAGGCTGATCATGCGGGGGATTCTTTCGACTTTATCACTCATTCTTTCCATATTGGGACTTAGTAATATCATCTCTTTGGCCAATAGCGGTGTCATCGTTGAGATGCTTACATTTAACACAGCAGGTGCAGCTTTTATTTTATTATTTAACTTATATAGCGCACTTGCACTGATTTGCGCAATTTTCGGTAAGAGAGACAGGTATAGAATCTTATTGCTGGCAGGGAGCGTTATACTAATTGCAGCGAACCTGACGCTGACACTGGTTGGAATTTATGGATTTCAGCAGCCTTGATAGAGCCTGATTCGAGGGTTTAGCATCTTTGCGGGCTGATCGGTACATGCTGAGCTTGGAATGCGACAAGGTCACAGGTGAATTGGTACATCTTGAGCGGGGACATCGACAACTTCAGTTAAAATAGAAACATTTATATTCCAGGAATTGAACATTTACATTTACATATACATCATACAGACACAAACGAAGCGAAGTTCCATCCAGCATGGCCCCTTTGAGCAGGAGTAAAGCAATTTTGTTACTTAAAGAACAGTGACAAAATTGCTTTACTCCTGCTTTTTTCAATTAATCATTGAAATATTCTTCCAACCATATTATAGTGTGTATATAGATATACACACTTATACACTAGAAAAAGGAAGTGGTTTGATGATGAATATTTTCCGTCAGGCGTTGCAGCTGATCAGATTTGAGCTTGATGTTTCAAAAAAGCACTACCTGACTTTATTATTTTTGGCTGGTATATACACATTCTTCTTGTCTCTCTCAATACCGCCTTACCTTGAAGAACATGTTTTTATTCTTGATGTGCTTTTAATTATTTTCCTTTGCACACTCTCTTTTGCCATCAAACCGAAAAATTTTCAGTATCAAAAAATTGATGACCATTTATACGGTTCCCCCTATTTTTCAATGCTGAATCAACTGCCAATTAAACGCAGTGTTCTCATTACAAGCCGGTTTATCTTACCTTTTATTTCTATTATTGCGGGCATCACGCTTTTACTGGTCGGGACTTATATTTTGTCACCTGAGCTCCGGTCGACTGTTAATCCGGTTGAGCTGATTGCATTAATTGTCATGTGGATCTGTATCAGCTTTTGTATAGGCGGACTGTTCCCTGCAAGTGACCCTGGTGATGAGATCAAGCGCTTCACTTTTTTCTGGTCATATGCCAGCATTGTCCTATTTTTCGCTGGTCTGTACCTGATCTTTCAGGTATGGCTGGATACCGGACTTTTTAAATGGACGATCTATCTTGCAAGTGAATTCACTTTACTTTCAATTCTTGGTTCTATCCTGATCGCATGCCTCGTGACATGGTACTGGTTCCGTCATGCGAACAGGCAGGTCCAAAAAATTGATTACTTACAATAAAGGAGGGCTGATATGAATCTTCCAATCCGGCTTTCCAAGTCCTCCCGCGAACCGATTTATCATCAGATTGAGAATCAGATCAAAGCACTGATCGCAAGCGGACAATTAAAAACAGGAGATCCACTTCCTTCTATCAGACTTTTAGCAAAAGAGCTTGAAATCAGCTCCATCACAATCAGAAGAGCTTATCAAAACCTTGAGTACAGTGGATTCATTCAGACGTCTCAGGGAAAGGGAACATTCGTGGCCGATGTGGATGCAGAAATGAAGACGTCAATGGCCAATCAGGCAGTTGAAGAAGCCATTTTAAAAGCAATTTCTACAGCGCGTCAGCATGAATTAACGAACGAAGAGATCATGCGCATGGTAGAAACCCTGCTTCAAAAGGAGGATAATGAATGACTTTTCCATTAGTGATCAGAAATATCGAGAAATCAATTGATGATTTTCATTTGAGTATTCCGGAGCTTACTATTGAAGAAGGAACGATCACAGCACTCATTGGAACAAATGGTGCCGGCAAGAGTACCTTCTTCAAAATGCTAATGAACCTCGTCAAGCAGGATACTGGAGAAATTGAAGTGTTCGGCCATTCTGTCAAAGGTACGGATGAAAAATTGAAGCAGCAGGTTGCTTACCAGGCTCAAAACATGCTTGGCTGTGACCCTTTTACTGGTGAACAGCTGCGCAACCTGATGGCAGAGCTTTACCCATCATGGGATGAGGCACTGTTCAGAAGGTTTTCTGAAAAACTCAGCATACCATTGAACAAAAAGGTTCAGAAGCTCTCGCCCGGCGTGAAAACGAAGCTGAACCTTGCACTTAATTTTGGTAAGAATACACCACTGCTGATACTGGATGAGCCGACTGCTGCAATGGATATTCCGGCGAGAAACTATTTCATTCAATTTTTGCTTGAGCTGATGGAAAGAGGCGACAAAACAATACTCATTGCCTCGCATCAGGCTGATGATATTAAAAAACTGGCGGATTATCTTGTCTTCATTAACAACGGCCGGGTGTCACAGCTGCTTGAAAAGGATGCACTCGCCTCCTCCTACCGCTTGTTCTGGTTAAAGGAAGAGCCGCCAGTAAGCCGCATGCCAGGAGAAATCAAGCGTACTTATAAGAAAGTCATCCTATCAAACCAGCCGGACGCCACGATGACATATCTATCTCAACACAACTTGATGATTGTAGATGAGCAAATACCTGAGCTTGAAGATATTATTCAGGAAATTTTAATGGAAGGGGAAATGATCGATGTCTGAGATTGCACTTACCGTCCAAAGTCTCCAAAAGTCATTTAAGGAACAACAGGTCCTTCATGACGTTTCATTTAACGTAAGAAAAGGAGAAATCACTGCCCTCCTCGGTCCAAACGGCGCCGGAAAATCAACGACCATCAGAAGTATTATGGGGATTCTCTATCCGGACCACGGAACAATCAAGTTCCACGGTGAAAAGGAGGGTCAGATTCCAAAGCATAAGATCGGTTACCTGCCTGAAGAACGCGGTCTTTATAAAAACGTAAAAATAATGGATATTCTCCTCTACTTTGCAGAGCTCAAGGACTACCCGCTTAAAAAAGCAAAGGAGCGTGCCCTTTCTTACCTGAAGAAGTTCGGTCTTGAAGGAAAAGACAAAGTTTCGATTGAAGAGCTGTCAAAGGGAATGGGACAAAAAGTTCAATTCATCGCATCTATTATTCATGAACCCGAGCTGCTCATTTTGGATGAGCCATTCTCTGGTCTTGACCCTGTCAGTCAGGAGGTATTCAAGGAAGAAATCCGGGAGCTTGCGAGAAATGGCACTGCAATTTTGCTTTCCGCCCATCAGATGAATCTGGTAGAAGAAATGGCTGACCGTCTGATCATGATTCATAAAGGACGTGAAGTGATCAGCGGAACAATGGATGAAGTAAAAAGAGAGTACGCAAGCTTCAAATGTACAATCCACGGTCAAAATGAAGAGAAAAAACTGCAGGCGATTCCGTTTGTGAACCGGGTTGAACAGCAGGACAATGTCTCTGTCCTTTTCCTGGATCAGGACCTGAAAGCAGCAGACTGGATCCGCAGGCTGCCTGCAGACATTCATATTGAAGAATTCAGACTGGACCGGATCTCGCTTCATGAAATCTTTATTGATGTCGCATCAGACCGGACACTTGCAGCAGAGGAGGAAGAAAAATATGCGTAACAGCTTAAAAGTCGCCCGCTGGGAATTCAAGCGGAACGTTAAAAATAAGTCGTTTGTGATCTCACTTCTTTTAACACCCGTGCTTTTTATCTTATTTGCTACCCTGCCGACACTGTTATCAGGCTCCGGCAGTGACGGAGAGCCAGTCAATGTTGCTGTATCAGATCCGTCAGGTATTTGGGCAGAACAAATTGAACCTTTCATCAGCAGTGCTGATCTGAATTGGGAAACCAGTGTTGTAACCACTTCCCCTGATGAATGGGAAGCAGGTTTAGAAGAAGATGAAAGTGCAGTGTACCTTGCACTTGATGAGGCTGCACTGCGTAATGGACAGGTCACCTATTACACAACAGATGAAACGCCTGACTCATTTGCAGGTGAGGTCCAACTGCTTGCAGCTCCTCTGCAGCAGCTGAACCTGCAAAATGCGGGATTATCTGAAGAACAGATGGCGGCCGTGGCAACAGGTGTTCAGTTTAATGGGCAGGAGCTGTCAGGTGCTGAAGAAGCATCTGCTGACTCAGGGCTCAATGAACTGGCACGTATCATTCCAGGTGCATTTGCGGGACTGATTTTATTCTCTATTGTAATGACTGGCATGATGATCTTCCAAAGTGCTTCACAGGAAAAGAAGGAAAAGGTTTCTGAGATCGTCCTATCTTCTCTGACCCCGAGTGATTTGATGCAGGGAAAAATTATCGGCTACTTCTGGCTTGGTATGCTTCAGGTTGGTGTATGGCTCCTGATTGCATTCCCGTTTGTGATCTGGAGATTTAATGACATTCCGATTATGGAATACTTATTTGTACCAGAACTGGCACTGCTGATTGTCATTGCGTTAATTGGCTACCTGTTATTTGCCGCTCTGTTTGTCGGACTCGGCGCAACAATAGAAGATATGAGTTCAACGAGTAATTTCCAGGGCATGGTGATGATGCTGCCGTTTTCACCGGTTATTCTGATTGGACCTGTCCTATCTGATCCAAATGGGCTCGCAGCACAGGTTGGAAGTTATATCCCATTCACCTCTCCTGCTGTACTCATTATGAGATTATCAATGCTTGAAGAATGGCCATGGGTTGAAATTGCAATCGGCATGACGATCCTAGTCCTGTCAGTATGGCTCTTCATGAAGCTCGCCGGAAAGATTTTCGAAGTGGGGATTCTGCTGTATGGGAAGAATGCTTCGATGGGTGAGATGGTTAAGTGGATTCGTTCGTAGTAGGTTAAAATGAATTGACATAAGCTGGGGCTGCTGCCTCAGCTTATTATGTTTATGGATTCTCATCTAAAAAGAATTTCATCTTGTAATCTTACTTTGATTTAAAAATTAAAATTTTGAAACAGGGAAATCGTTAGAACTAATGTCAGCAAGGAACCGGCCGAGGTCAAAGTAACTATTTTCCGGTTACTTTGAGTTTTCTCGGGTTTTAAAAACTCTTGAATTGCTACAAACCATATGCCAACAGTTAATAATGCAAGTATCCCAATAGACACACGCTCATCTCCTTTCACTTTTTAAAATTGATTGATGTACAATACTTCCGAATGATTAACCTTTCGCAGTCATCGCTTCTAAAATATCAGCTTTCAACTTCTCGCTTCGCTTTTCATTTTTTAACGCCTTCTCAACCTTTGCCCATCCAACAACGTACCTCAGATGCTCATTATTTTTAAACAAAGACTCATTTTCAGCATAAATTGGTTCAAACCAGTCTGTTTTCCGAAGTAGTTCAAAATTTTTGTTTACCCTCTCATCCTTAGGTTCTCCACGCATGAACATCACTAAGGACATACAGATGTTAATGAAAATTTCTATGAAATTCTCCCCCTTCCACACAGGTTGCCCTTACTTACCCTCCAAATGACCAGAAGAATATAAGGTATATTGAAAAGCCGCCATAAAAAGCACTGATCATCAACGTGAGCACAGGTATCAGCCTTCTGATTCCAGCTTCTTTTTTGACCCCTAAAATCCCGAAAATGATTCCCACTAATACGACAAAAGGTACGACTGTCACCAGGCTCACAATGACTGCGAAGCCATTATAATTAAATGCAGTGATAACAAAATAAATAAACTGAACTGCAAATAAAGCAAGTATCAGCGCAGAGATTCTTCCTGATATACTTTTTGGCACCATCGTTTCCTCCCTGGCAAAGATGAATATGTTCTACTTCTACCCTACCACAACCAACCATTCATTATAAGGAAACTTTTCCACTAAATGTATGATATGATCAATTAAAGAGCTTTACACGTTTCATCTAACTTCATAAGGAGTGTGAGTGCCATGGTTCTTGTCGTTTTATTCATTTGTGCATTTGGTATCTGGATCTACTTTAAATATGAGGTTCAATCAATGAGCTTGCTCAGCCGTCTGATGGCAAAGGGCTGGGATGGCGTGAATGCAGAGGAATCACGGTATATCCGCTGCTCGGGTTGTGATGGTGCGATTAAGAGAGGTCATACGACGCCTTATTGTTTGAAGTGCAGACGGTTTACTTAAGGTATATGTCAGGAGGCTGACAATGACAGTCAGATATATTGTTATTTTCATCATAGGATTCATCATGACTTATTTTCTTCCAGGAGATTTATTTGATCATCCAAATACTGTGGTTAGTATATTCATGAGAATTTGTGCCGCTGTGGCTTTCTTATTTTTAACATGGGTATTTCAACCGTCTCCATCACAAGAAAAATCAACACAAAAGGAATGAGCACAGGATCGTATCCCCGCTCATTCCTTTTTTAAATGACTTATTCACCCACCCGACACACTACGGGTCTCATACTCATATGCCTCATCCTGACTTCTCTCTTTATCAGTCGCTCTCTTCGACCAGATTGTCGCAAGGAATGGACCTGAGATGTTGTGCCAGATTGCGCCCCAGACGCTTGGCAGTGCAGCAAGCGGACTGAAGTGTGCGGTTGCGAGTGCGACACCGAGACCTGAGTTCTGCATGCCAACCTCCAGTGAAATCGCACGGCGGTCGTCTTCCTTCAGACCAAGTGCCATTGCGACAAGATATCCAAGCAGTAAGCCAAAGCCATTGTGCAGAAACACTGCTGCGAATACAATCCAGCCGGCTGTGATGACGTTTGGTCCGTTTGCGCCTGTTACGACACCTACAATGATCAGGATCGCAGTAACCGAGATCAGCGGAATCACAGACAGACTCGCTTCCACCGCTTTAGGTGCAAGGCGCTGGATCACAAAGCCAAGTACAATTGGAATAATGATGACCTGGAAGATCGACATGAACATGGATACCGCATCAACCGGCATCCATTGTCCGACCAAAAGCAACAATAGTAACGGCGTCATAATTGGTGCCAAAAGCGTTGATAAGCTTGTCATCGCAACGGATAGTGCAAGGTTTCCTTTTGCCAGATACACCATTACGTTAGATGCTGTTCCACCAGGTACGGACCCTAACAGCACAAGCCCTGCTGCCAGCTCAGGCGGAAGGTTCAGTGCATAGGCAATCGCAAATGCGACAAGCGGCATAACAACAAATTGAGCTGCCACGCCAAGTACGACGGGAAGTGGACGCTTTGCTACGATTTTAAAATCAACCGGTTTTAATGTAAGACCCATTCCGAACATAACGATTCCAAGTAAAATCGTGATATAGCTTCCGAAAGGAGAAAAGATGCCCGGTACGAAAAAGGCGAGCAGTGCAGCTGAAACGACCCAGACTGCAAAGTATTTTCCTGCGAGTGTACTAACTTTTGATAACAGATTCATAGACATTCTCTCCTTTCGCGGGCAATAGTTTACCTGGGTTTAGGATCCCCTGCGGATCCAGTGCAGCTTTAATTTGCTGCATGACGCCAAGCGCCGCTCCGAATTCCTGCTCCATATATTTCTGCTTGCCGTACCCGACGCCGTGCTCCCCGGTTGAGGTACCGTTACGCTCGAGTCCGTATGCGACAAGACTTTCATTAAATGTATTCGCACGTGCTTTCTCTTCCTCGTCTGCCAGATCAATCATCAGAATCACGTGGAAGTTCCCGTCTCCAACATGACCTGTTACGCCGCCAATGAGGTTCAGCTCACTAAGCTGCTCCTGCGCATGACGGACAGCTCCTGCGAGTTCAGAGATCGGCACGCAGACATCCGTGACCATCATTTTGCGACCAGGATAGCCGTGAATAAAGGAGTACGCCAGGTTATGACGCGCTTCCCAGAGACGGTTCCGCTCAGCGTTATTTGTCACGAATTCAATCGCTTCACAGTCATACATGCTGACGATTTCCTTCATAAAATCAACATCCTGTGCAAGCCCTGCTTCGTTACCGTGGAATTCCATGAACAGTGTTGGAATCTCAGGATAATCTGTTTTCTGATGATGATTCAGCTGTTTGAGTGAAATCTCATCCAGCAGTTCAACGCGTGCAATTGGAATCCCTGACTGTAGCAGACTGACTACCGCCTGCACCGCATTTTCAACGGACGGGAAAGTTGCCCGTCCTGCCATTTCATATTCAGGAATGCCATACACTTTTAGCGTAAGCTCTGTAATGCAGCCTAAGATTCCTTCAGAACCAACAAAGAGTCCATTCAGGTGCAATCCTGCTGATGACTTGGCTGCTTTTGAACCGGTATGAATAACTTCACCACTTGCAAGTACCACTTCAAGATCGCGAACCTGATCACGCATAATGCCGTATCTGACGGATGTTGTTCCGCTCGCATTCGTTGCAGCCATGCCGCCGAGCGTTGCATCCGCTCCGGGATCTACTGAGAAAAACAACCCGTGCTTCTTCAGCTCTTTGTTCAGCTGACTCCGTGTCACGCCAGGCTGGACTTTGACAATCAGATCATCCGGAGACACCTCAAGCACTGCATTCATTTCAGTAAAATCAATCGTCACACACTCCTGCATTGGGACAACGTGTCCTTCAAGGCTTGTGCCAAGGCCGAATGGCACGACCGGAATTACATGCTTTGATGCTGCTGCTAAAATCTGTGACGTCTCTTCTGTTGAACGCGGGAACACAACCACCTGCGTAATACTGCCTTTATGATAAGACTCATCCACCGAATGCTGCTCTCTCACAGTCTCATTTTCGGAAATCTGGTCTTTTTGTAAAAACTCATGTAAACTCTCTACAAATGCTGTAACTGACATAAGATGTACCTCCCTAAAACTAATTGGTCCAACCAATTTAGTCTCATTATACGCAATTATCTGAACATTTCAAGAACATTTTGGAAGGAGTTGCTGACATCGCGGTGGAAAGTTATCGAAAGTATAAAAAAATAGTGGAACAGCTCTCACATAAGTATCTGAACGGGGACCGGGCAATCGGGGAAAAGCTCCCACCGGAACGTGAGCTTGCAAAGCAGCTCGGGGTCAGCCGCACAGGCGTCCGTGAAGCACTGCATTATCTCCGGGAAGCCGGTGCGATCCAGTCTAAGCAGGGCGGCGGGCATTATCTGCTCGTGTCACGGCTTGAGGATGCAGCTGACAACCAGGCAACATTAAACCTGAAAGCAGACCCCTCCCTTACAGCTGAGATGCTTGAAGTCAGAAGAGCACTCGAATGTGAAGCGTCATATCTGGCTGCGCTTCGGGCAACACCGGCGGATCTGGAAACGTTTGAGGACTGTCTGGATCTGATGAAGCATGCATTGACTGAAGAACAGGGTGCAAAGGCTGACGTTGCCTTTCATCTGACAGTCGTCCGCACGTCACAAAACAGGATGCTGATTGAGGCAGTGGATGGGATTGTCGCACAGATGGAAAAGAATATTAAAACGACTCGCAGGCAGCGCTTTGTATCAGACGCTTCACGTTATCAGACGACGTATGCAGAGCATGAGATGATCTATTTAGCGATTAAGGATAAGCGTTCTGAGGATGCGAAGAAGTTAATGCTGCGGCATTTGAACCGGGCTTATGAGGAGATTTGGGGCGAGCGTGATTAGTGGTTTGAAATTAAAAATGCCTGGCGAGTGTTCGTTGCGACTCATCAGGCATTTTTGAATTGTCGGCTTCCCCTTTATCCCTCAGCAAGCACCCGCTTCTTCAGCCTGCGATGGACAAAGAAATTAAAAATGATCATACATATCGTCAGCAGTACTCCTAAAACCAAAATCACCATACCCGCTATTCCAACCCATCCAATCGTGACAGAAAGAATCAGGTTGTGAAGCAGGACGGATGAAACGAAAGTTAAAGCAGCAACGTGATAAGGAGCGATTCTTTTCCAAAGGATCATCAGCAGCACAATAAAAGGTAACGAGATTAATGAATACATCATTGCTTCCTCAGATGAAAAGCCGAATCTTGATTGGCCCGCTTCAGGACCTGTGCCGGGGTTTGCTGTTTCGTAGAATGTATATGCTGTGAAAATCAGTCCTGACACTAATGCGGTAACATAAACAACCCAGTTTGTTCTTTTGATTTCTGTTCGGTTCATCGTGATCCCTCCGCTCACGTAGTTAAATTACTTCAATGAGTTCAACATTATGTTATCTTTAAATCAGCCAAAATTATCCATTTACCTATACGATGAAGGCTGGAAGATGAAAACGCAAGAAAAATTTAACAAGCCAGTAAATGAAGGACGCTTGCCATCAACAAAGTTGTGTTCAATAAAGGAAAAGCAAAAGGAGTGACCGGAATGATAATTGTGCCGGAGAACAAATGGAATATAAATAAAGAGAGTAAAGAGTTATTCCGCAGACAGACGCTCCTTCCAATCCCTGAATCGGCTGAGGAATGGGAGATGATCATGGAAGAAGCTGATGAAGAAGGATGCGATTTACAGAAGGTTCATGCTTCAGAACTAAGTGAAGTGAGAGAAGAACTAGGAAGCGTACTACCAGAGCGCTTTATTCCTTACCTTGAAAACGGGCTGTTAAATCAGCCTGAGCTGCCTGATGAGGTCCGCAACGATTATCTAAAATGGATACATGAGTCCACGACTCACTTTGAAGAAAAGCTGGATGCCGCATATGAAAATAAGAAGGAAGCTGCTGCTTTTTTATCTACTGAGGCAGCTGACGTATTCACAGACAGTCTGCACGATGGGATTCTTCAGCGGATTGAACGGAAGGCCGATTTACTAAAGCTCTCTATTGATCTTGAAAGCGGATTTTCTCAAAAAGCATTGATCATTCTAACCTTTAAAGAAATCTTTTCAGAGGTAAGTGATGAACCGCTTCAGGAAGGGCATTGGATGGTTTACGATGAACTCCTGAAAACTAAAGACGGGTTTGCGCTGCGCGTGTTATTTGATACGCCAGAAAACCAATGGACGATTCATATGAAAGACATTGAAGCTAGATGCTTTTTCAGACCTCAAGCTTACGTGAAGCTAAAGGATGAAGAAAAGCTTGAGACTCTTTCTGTTAGCGACTATCTGACTTTATTAAATCCTGATCATCAATACCGCTTCATCTCATCTTCTATTGATGAATCAATTTCACTTGCAGATTCACTGAGACTGGACGCTCATCATACTGAACATCCAGCACACTGCATTTACACGGATGTGTATGAAGATCCTTATGAGCACTTTCATGAGGAGATGCCTGCAGAACAAATTGAGTCAGCGGCGTTAAGCAACGAGATTGAGCTGCAGGTACAGGCTTGGAACACACTGTATCAGAAGCCACAGGAATTCAAAACCATGATCAATCACCTGTTGAGTCAGATTGAATTGACAGAAGAAAATGAGATGTGGATCAGCGTCTACGCTCAGCATTTTTATAATGAGGGGGTTTTAAATGAGGAGATCGTTAAGCAGTTGCAGCCCTTCATTGAGGTGAAGGACGTATAGTCGGAGGATGCCCACATGTTGTTACTTCAATCAGCATAAGCATGTGGGCATGATCTTCACTTCCTACGCAATACTACCCCCGTGCATTGAAAACACATAAAAATCCGCTTCATTCGTCAAGGTCCATCCATCAAAATAGGCGCTCGCATGAAATACATCTATAAAGACATCGCCGCATTGTATAATCAGCAGCGGACATTGTTCAAATAGCTGAACGTCTTCAATCGTTTTTCCAGCCAGCAGCTCTGATACTGCTCTCCACTCCCGCTGGTTTGACTGAATATCCGTCTCACCTAGTAAGATCACATCAGCGTTTCGGATGCGCCATGGGCATTCAATGATAATCGCTCCCTGCTCCAGCTGGATGATGAAGTGAATCTCTGAATCAATTCCTGTCACCCTCTGCCCGATCAGTGCAGTAACATCCATTTCACTTGGCTTCATATGCCAGAGCTTTCGTGCGTGTGCAGTAATCATTTGTTTGACCTGATCAGCTGTGTAACCCTTTTGATTATCCCCGTACTGAAAGTCGTCAATGATATCGCTGACCTCCTGCCACCTCATCTGCTCCTCGAAAAGGTCATGCGCGACGGTACACTCATAGATCTCATTTACAATTTGCATGGTTTGGGGTACTGGCATGACTAGCTGCGCGTGCAGACTTTTAATATGAGCAGCAACACACGCTTTTTCAGAAGGCGCTGTCAGCTGAAGACTCTTCATCACGTTAGCAAACATCTGTTCAATTTCAAACATATTTAACTGTTCCTTCACACGCATACTAGCTAATTTCTTTACTTCAGGATCATCTGTATATAAATGCTGACAGGCCCATTCAACATAATCAGAAGCCTTTGCAGCACCTGCATATTTTTTGTAGTATAACGCTAATAATTCCATGTGATTCAACTCCCTATAAGCCTTAAAATGAAGGGTTCATTCCTCAGGTTTTTCTTCTAATACCCAGGGCACCTGCGCTTCAAAGTTCAACTGCAAAACTGGCTCAGATAAGTCTTCATGAGCAAACGTTACTTCCGTACTGAATCCAAACGTGAAGTTTTGAACCTTCACTGTGTTGCCATCATGCCAGTCTTCATCTGAACAATGCGGGCCTGCCGTTAACTGACCTGTCAGGTGATAACATCCCATATACAAATGTGTGCCATCCTCCATTTCACCAAACTCTGATAAATGACTTGGCTTAGAAAGATCAATGCCCAGTGCCGTAAATATTTTCGCTATAGATGAATCAATATATTTAGTCGCCTCACGATAGTTTTCACAGTCCAGACAGCTGCACCAGTGAGTTTGTTTACGATAGAAGGTCTTTGTCTGCGCAAGGTCGAGCGCTATCGACCAATTCTTCAACTGAATCTCATTCACACAAGCTCCCCCCTCAGCAGCTATTCGTAATATCGATCGTAAAGCTGAACATATTTTCTCTTTAAATGTTTAATCCGCTCTTTGTCATGTGAAATCATATCAATGACATCATTACTTACATATAACAAAAAGTCATCATTATAAAATGAAATATATGCCCCCTCATATCCTTTAAGCTGACGGATGCAATAGTTCATGATATCAGATATATCTAGATGTCTGATGGTCGTGTAAACAACCCCCTCTCCTAAAGCGGGATCTTTCACCACGTGCTCCTGCCAGTTATTGATTCTGATCTGCTTACCAATCTTTGATTTTGACGATATGTGCTGATGGTTTTTGATATATGCTGAGACGAAAATCAGCCTGAGATTGTCAGTCGATTGAAAGATAGTCTCTACAATCTCTCTTAGTTGAGCAACATGTAAATCTTCCATACCAAACCTGATGCTTTGCTCTCTATTCACCTGAAAATACGGCGTTTCTTTATGAATATCGAAATCTATATTAAATCTGTTGAACTTAACCACTTATTGATCTCCCGCTTTATATAAAATCATCTATTTTAATTCCGTAGTTGTTGATCAGATCTTTGTCTAATTCCAGCAGAAAAGTATCAACAGCGCCGCTGACCACCTCAAAGGTCAATGGTTCATGAGCGTCACATTCCTGCCAGATTGAGAATAAAGACCATCTGCATGCTTCTTTTTCAATGAACGCCAAAATAGGACCTTCCCGCTCATCATGCTCCATTGTAAAATAACGAAAATGATCTTCCCGGTTCCACCTCTTTAAAGCCACCCCGAACTCAAGCAGAGCAAGGGAAGGTTCAGAGAAGAAACACCGATCATTTACGAAAATATCTAACCTGCCTTGTATATCAACGAGGAGTTTGCCATTTCTTTTCTTCAGCAGCTTTGGTTCTATCTGGTTTGTTTGATCTAATTCAAACTTCATATGTAATTTGGGCATCACTCAAGCACCTCTGCTTTCACCTTTCGTATAATTAACCCTTGTATTTCCTGGCATAATGCCTGGCACTTGAAGATGCGCTGTATGTAATACTATACACTTCCCCAATCTCCTGCTTCAGCTGCTGCAACAGGGTGTATCCAGCCTGGTTAAATCGTTCTTCTAATTCAATCCCGTTATCAATCAAGCAGTCTTTATCCCAATCTATCCATTCACCATATTTTCCTGCCCATAAGATTAACGTCTGCTTCAGTTCATTCGAAATTGGCACTTCTTCTATATCCAGATTACATCCGCATTGATGACACCAGACCGGATCTGCTCCAACGTCACCTTCTAATTTTAAAGCGCGTATTTTTCCATCCTCACAACAACAGTTCATTGATATCTTCCTCCATTTGATATAGCAGCTACACTACTATGGCTGTGACGCCATTCACTAACATAGCAATAATTCCAGTGACCATTAAGATAATGGAAACCACAAAGTATCTCTTATTCGCTTTTGATTTGTGCCAGGCATAATAGCCAGTGGCAATCATAAATAGACTTACAGCAATGTTAATTAAAAACGGGATGACAGTCATCCGTTTCACCTGCTTCACTTGGTTTTAACATTTTCATCATTATAAGTCTGAATGAAATCCATTTCCTTTTCTCAGGTCGAATTAATGCTTGCTCTATGCATTTTCTGAGAGCCACTTAATCCGCTCCAAAGCCTTCGGAACCCGCTCAGCAAACGTTTCTTCCTGTTCTCTTGGAATATCCATTGTAAGAACTAACAGTGTCCCGTCACCCTGCTCCGTCAGCGTATAGCTTTCACTTCCGCCAGTCCACTCATCATCACGCGCCTGCTGACCGCTATCCTGCGTGTCAGCGCGATGTCTGAATAACACATACTCCTGAGGGCGAAGTGTCTCAACCTTACTTGTCACACCATAGCCATTGACTGATGAAATGAATTCCATTTCACTTCCCTCTTTTAAATCACCTTTTTTGTACGTACCTTCATCAATAATACTTGCCCAGTCCTGGAATGTTTTATCATGCCAGAGCGTATTCCATACTTGCTCTCTTGAAGTATTGATACTGATAGAAAACGACGTATTTTCCATTGTGTGATCTTCCTTTCAAGTATGTTTTCATATCAAAACAAGCACTTGGATTATTGCTCTTTTAAAACCGAATACTTCTTATACGATTTATAATAACTCACACTAAACAACACAACTAAAATCAAAGGCAGCAGCTTCAAAAGAACAAATGGTGTTTCAAATAATAAGGCTTTCCAGAATAATGACCCTTCCATGCTCCAAAGTCTCTCATGATATAATCCCGAATCACTGTAAAGCAGGAATGAAAACACCAGACACATTGTCCCAAGCCAAAAAGAATAGGTCATTAACCGTTGATAATAACTTCCCGTGGACTCGCGATCAGAGAATATTTCATTTTGACCATCAGCTTCTTTTTGCCAGTACCTGATGCCACTCATCCAGGATCCGTTCATATAACTCCACCCGAAATCCTCATAAGTTGCTTTGTATTCCTCAAGCTTTTGCTTAGACAAACGATCCTGATAATCAATCCGGATGACATAATTCCTGTCCGTTTTTTCAAAAGTGTAGAACCCTGATGAGCTTATCTTCGTGCAACGATAGCCCTTTTGCAGCTGCTCATTCAGCCACTGTTCTTCTTTCTCCACATCAAAAAAGATTTTAAATTTTTTCATTTACTTCACTTCCCTCATACAAAGATATGATATGCAAAAGTCTCTCCTGTTCAGCTTGTAAAACAGTATTTCCCTCTTCAGTGATTTGATAAATTCTTCTCCTGCCCTCACTTCCAACCGGTTCAATCCAGCCGTGCTTATTCAGATTTTCGATCGCACCGTACAGCGTACCCGCCGCTAAAATCACATCTCCATGACTCATCTTTTCAATCTCCTGCATCACAGCATAACCATGACGCGGTTCACGCAGCGCCAGCAAAATGTAATGCATCGTTTCAGATAACGGTAATAATTTATGCTTCATGCTCTCATCCTTTATTCAGTTCGACTATATAGTTCAACTTAATAAACACTTTAATACAGTTGAACTGAATAGTCAAATGGTATTTTACATTTATTGAAAGTGATTTTGATAAAGATAAATTAAAAAGTCGATTTCCCCTGGTGTTGAGAAATCGACTTTTGTGAGATGACTATTTGATTAAGGACTCTGTAGTACTTAGTAGCTTGTAATAAGAGAATATTGTCGTGACGAGGCCGATACCAAAAAGCACTCCTCCTGCAACAAGGAAATTCTGAATATAACTTTCTATGACAAGGTGGTACATGGCAGTGTCTGCTCCGCCTCTTTGAAATAACCAATTCTCACCAAGCGAAGTTCCAAAACTTACGCTGAAAAACAGCAAAATCAATCCAATAACAGTGATCGCAATACTAAAAATGATTAAACCGTTTAACTTTTCTCTGGTCATGTGGCTCCTCTTTTCGATTGATTATAAAGATTCTGTCATTCCTGTATTACCATTATAAGTCATATCGCTTATTATTTAATGGCTTTATTGATATTTTTAAGCAAAATAATGATTGTATTCAAAACAGGGCAAAACAAAACTTATTAGTATCCGACTAACGGATAAACCGTACTTACCTGCAAAGTATCATTTTACAAATGCACTTCTGCAGCATGAAAGTCCAGCGCGGCAAGCTGAATGGCGTTTTCAAATACGATCTGGTCAAACTCAGTGACAAGTTCCTCATCCATCGTATATTGAACCGTCGCAACGCCATCCTCACTTTTCACGGAACCCATTGCGTCGATCGTTTCCGGAAAAGTTAAAGGTTCTCCACTTTCATTTTCAACCTGCTCCTCTAACACCCCGCCCGGCAGGAAAAAAGTCTGCTCTGAATCTTCATCGTAAATGGTGTAATAGCCACGCGTGAGTCCTCTTTCCTTTTCAATCAGGATCGGCTGATCAATCGGACTTTCAGCTACAATAATGTCTTCCTCCCCATTCGGATTCAAAAATGACACTTCCTCAATTCCGTATAAACCACTAATGCCCGTCATCGAATCGTAAAAAAATTTGATTGCGCAGTGGTAGTAGATAGCTGATTCCCTTCTTCAGTAAAATGCACCTGAAGCCGTGGCCACTCAACCATCATTTCAGTAAAAGAACGCAGAATTCCCTGTTCAGAAGGATCATTTTCAACAAGAGACTTCTTCAGTCTTTCTTCAGGCGAAGTGCTTTGATCTTCTTCACGGTTAATCGTAAACGCTGTAAAAAACTCAGTCTCTCCGCTATAAATATATGTATCAATGAAATAGTCAGGAGACGCCTCGGTTTCTTCATAAGAGTCTGATCCACTATCAGCTTCAGACTCCTCTTCTTCCTTTTCTAACGGGTCGTTTTCTGTTTCTTGTTGATCTATTGAGCTTTCTTCCTGCTGAGTATCTTCATCAGCTGGCTGCATGTCCTGCTCTGTTGCTTCATTTTCATTGTTTTGACAGCTCGCAAGCAGTAAAGCAATAAATGCTACCCCGGCTATTTTAATGATTTTATACAAACTAAAAAACTCCCTTTTTTATCCACGTACCCTGTTTGATACTTTATAAAAGCGAAGGAAGATTCCTTATTCTTCTCATACCTCTCAAGTTTAACAATTCAAATGAATTTTACTTATGGTAATATCTATAATTTACTTGTGTTCAAAGACTTATCTTATTATACTGTAAATAAATCTAAATATTCAGTTAATATAGTTACATAGCAGCGGGTAAAATCAGGATCACCAAATGAATATTCTCTTAGCTGTCACGTTCAGCTTTATGATCAGTGCATGAGCTTCAAAGCGAAGTGATCTCATTACACATCAAAGGAGGATTTCATATGGCGGTCTTTTTTTTATTGCTTTTTGTCGTAGCGGCATTTGCACTTTTTGTGGGATTGGTTAAGCCTGATTTTGTATTAAGGTGGGTGCCTGAAGGTAAGAGAAGCAGGAAAAGAGTGATGATGTACTTCGGGGCTTCAATGGTCACATTCTTTATTATGATAGGTGTCACAGCGGAGCCGGCAGAGCAGGATATCGCAGGCGTTGAGGAAGCTGAAGCGGATGCGGCCGCTGCACAGGCGGAGGAAGAAGAGGCTGAACGTCTGGCTGAGGAGGAAGCTGAGCGCGAAGCAGAGGAAGAAGCGGAAAGGGTTGTGGCTGAAGAGGAAGAACAGGAAGCCGAAGAGGAAGCGGAGAAGTTAGCGGCTGAAGAAGCAGAGCGCGAGGCTGAAGAGGAAGCTGAAAGACTGGCCGCTGAGGAAGCGGAACGTGAAGCCGAAGAAGAATCAGAGCGACTGGCTGCTGAGGAAGCTGAACGGGAAGCCGAAGAAGAGGCTGAAAGAATAGCTGCCGAAGAGGCTGAGGCTGAAGAAGAAGCTGAGAGGCTGGCCGCTGAAGAAGCCGAAGCAGCTGCCGGCACAATGTCTCAGCAGCAAGCCGTACAAACAGCCGAAAGCTATCTGAGCTTTACCGCATTTTCGAAAAGCGGACTCGTTGATCAGCTTGAGTTTGAAGGATTCAGCACTGAAGACGCCACTTTTGCAGTTGAAAATATCAGCGTTAACTGGACAGAGCAGGCGGTTAAATCTGCTGAAAGTTATTTGGATTATACCGCTTTTTCAAAGAGTGGGTTAATTGATCAGCTTGAATTTGAAGGCTTTAGTACAGAGGATGCGACTTATGCAGTTGAAAACATCAGCGTTGACTGGAGTGAACAGGCAGTAAAATCAGCTGAGAGTTACCTTGATTTCACCTCTTTTTCAAGGTCCGGTCTGATTGATCAGTTAATATTTGAGGGGTTCAGTGTCGAGGATGCTACTAATGCGGTGGATATGGTGGGGCTTTGAGAACACATCTGATTAAAAAAACAAGAGCCGTGCTGATGCATGGCTCTACTCATTTCATGCGTTTTTGACCAGCTTTTGAGAGAAAAGATAAGCCAGTGTTGCGATGACAAGTACTCCTATCAGTTGAATGTCCGGAGAGAAGTAGAATACAGGTGTTTCTCCTGTGCTTTGACTTGTAATGACTGGATCAGGCGTATAAAGAGCTGTTAATATATGACCGGATATGATTTGAAAACCCGCATATAACACAACTAAACTCAAAATGAATACGAGATACTTTTCAAAACTCCCACTCCCTTTGTTACGTATACGGGGCGTTATGAATAAAAGTTTCGTAAAATCATTGGATGGTTCGACTTTGAACAGGTTTAAATAGTAAACAGAGTGCCCGGCATTTACTCCACGTTTGCTTTTTGTCCACCGGATTTCTTGTTTGTGTATAAAACATACATAACATTAAAAATGAATAATACGATTGCAGCTGTCAAAAAGCCAAGAATTCCTGGTATATTAGGACCTATGATTGAGTAAATAATCGTAGCTAAAATAAATGTAGTAAAGCCTGCCAGACTAAGCTTCCATCGTGATTGATCTAACCTTTTCATCATTGCGCTCTTCCTTTCTCTTTTAAAGGGTCATCACTTCACTCATCTTTCGAACGATCAACTGTAATCGAAAAAGAAATTGAGTCCAGCACCCACCGTTTAAAAAGCTCCTGTATCTTTTCTTCAATTGCTTCCTCGCTCAGCCCCTCTTCAAGATTTAACTCCGCAATTGAAAAGGACTGATGAATTTCCGCCTCTTTACCTTTTGTGCTTGCAGCGAATGTAACTTTTTCAATCATACGAATCCTCCAGTCTTACTCCTCTTATTCAGATGTTTTATTAAGTGCTAAACGCCTAACTCAACCTTCAATATGCCAAGGTTCCTCTCATAAAAGGACCTGTTCTTTTCCACCCCACGCCTCTGACACCAACCAATACTATTAAAAGCATCAGTGAAGCGATAGAATTCCAGCACACGATCAAGATCAATCAGCGGGCGGATACTGCGATACCCTTTCTCGTACGCCAGCTTTAGAGACGGATCCAGACTTAAAAAGTCACGATGGATTTTTGTGAAGTCCATCTCAGTTGCCCCAAAACGGACGCTTTCAAAATCGATGGTCCCCATCACCTGATCGCCCTTCACCAGAATATTTGCCGGACGAAAATCCATATGAATGAACGCAGGACCATCCGGCGCAGGAAGTTCCTTTTTCAGCTCAATATATTTTTGGATAGACCGTTCATACAGGGATGGCTCAATCACCTTTTTTGTATCCTCTGCAAACCCGTAAAACATCCGATCCATAAATTCAGACCAGTTTGGAAATTCATTTTTGATATGTAATAAATCCTGACCAGCAGGCGGCTGAATCGCATGCATCGAAGCATGGTAGACACCTATTTCATAAGCAAGAGAAGTCGAAAGCTTTGGCGCAAGCGGATCCCCCTCAAGCTCTGATAGCAGCAGCGCACCCACTGTCTCATCGTCACCCTCCCACACATCAAGCAAGCGGGGAACCGAGATACGCCCATGAAGAATCGTATACGCCTCAATCTCTAAATGAAACTTCAATTTACTGAACGGAATCTTTATGTATACAGTCTCTCCATTTAAAAGCAGCACCTTATAAACAGTTGAGCTGTGCGAATCGGCTACATCACTGATGGATTGTGTGGAGAGGCCGAAGTGTTTGATGATGCTGGTTATTGTCATATGAGATGAGTCCTTTCTTGTGGTACTTGGATAGTGATTACACTTTAAGAATTCAAGTAGCGCTTTGGTCGGATGGAACCCCTGCACAGACTCAATATTCCTTTATAAAACGTTCTTGATCTGCCTGATTCTTTATCATGATCAGACGACATTGAAAATCCTTACAAACCTGAATCACATTCGGCTTTCCGTTTTCTTCGAAGTGGCGGTCCCATTTGAACATTTTTCTATAGATTGTCCAGGTTGGATCATAATGGACGGGTTCCAGCTTCAGCCGCTGTTTGATAAAGCGTTTTGTAATCCTCTATTTCCGAACATTACGCGGTGGATCCAAAAATACAACAGCATCTGCTTTTTCAAACGTACTGTGTGTCCACTCTTCAGAATGCACACCTTCAATGATCCATGAAGAGCGGCCAAGAATATCATGTAATACCAATTCCCTTTCCGCTTCCGTTCTCCTCCTCTCCTCCAGCCCTTCTTTATTGCGTTCCAATACAACCTGATCTAACTCAGTAAATGGCGTACCGTATTCATCAGAAAGCCGCCTCGCCAAAGTCGTCTTTCCGCTGCCAACAGAGCCAACTATGCGTATTTTCATACCATCGCTCCTTTATGAGGATCATTGAATTTGTTCCTGAACCTGATAATAAAATTGGCTGGCATAAGCCCAGTTCAACACTGTCTTCATACCAGCCAAAAAGCGTTTACTCAATTCTCTCTATTTGCGGTCATTTCTACTGAAAAAGGTAATCCAGAAAAACTTCTAACTTTCTTATATCAGTTATATTTTCATTGCACATCTGACTATCCTTACAAATGTAGTTCCCTCTGCTAGTGTAGGTCTCTTTTCCACTTTTAACCTTTGTCATAAACAATGCGACTTCACCCAGGTGGTTACAAATACTGCAAATTCCTTTGTTGTTGCTGTTGGCAAAGTGGCCTGATATGCCCTTTAACTTTCCCTGATACTCTACGATCAGATACTGCTTATGTGCCCGCGTATCAAACCATCCAAGGTAAGATAACCGCTGAAAGTCCAGCGTATCCAGATCCGGCACCTGAAGCTTTTTCGCTTTCGGGAATAGCTTCTCTACCTTTTTCTTAGACAATTTTTGAAACGGGATCACGTAATCATGTTTTAACTCATCCAGAAACTTGCGTGCTTCGGACTCACTTTCCAATTCAGTCATACGATTCAGAAGCGTTTCCTGCTCCTCAGTCATTTCAGGAATCATCTCTCTGACTTTTGCAATCGCATGAAGCTTTACTCCGTTCCTTGTATCCTGATGATTCACAGTATTTTGAGTGTGAATAATAAAGTAGACCTGCCGTGCAATAAAATTATATTGATCATTTCGAATAAACGTCTGTTCCGTTTTTTTAGCTGTATCCATTTTCTATCCGCTCCTTATCTTTTTAAATGATTAGATAAGTGCAAAACCTGATAGAAAGATACATTGATTGGCGATTAATAACGTACCTTAACCCCATGCAAAGTATCGCCTACTTATTCAGGCTTTGCATGAGTCGGTGCCAATTCTGACGCCTGCATATCATTCACAAAGGTCATCAGGTATCACCTCCATTTAGTAACAGAATATACATTTTAAAAAATTTACGCAATACCCGAAGTGATGAAAAACTTACTTTTCCTGGGAGGTTTGCTCCCTGTAGTCTAGCCCCCAAATAATAGAGATAACACATTTATGAATATTTGCACCTACAAATAACTATTCAATTAATTCACCGCAAAGTGCTTTAATCACTTACTTCTTACTTTCACTCATACAATTGTCTTGTATTGTCAGAATAGTGTTCAGGACAGGGAGGTTTTCTATAAACCCAGATGTTCACGAAGAGTCTTACCTGAATATTGCCTTCTAAAGATATTTCTTTTCTGTAATTCCGGCACAACTAATTCTATAAAGTCATTTAAACTTTCTGGTAAAGTAGGAGGCATAAGGTTGAAGCCATCAGCAACTCCCAGCTCTAACCACCTCTCCATTTCATCTGCAATTTTCTCAGGCGTACCAACTAATGTAAGATGACCCCCACCTGCACTCAAGTAACCCAGGAGTTCTTTAACGGTAGGTTCGGTATCGTTAATAATTTCTAAAATTGTTTCATATCTTCCTACTGGTCCTTTAAATTCCTCGACTGGAGGTAATGAAGGTACTTTCTTATCAATATCCCAGCTTGAACAATCCTGTTGAAGAAAAAAGCTCAACTGGTTTAAAGAGGTTTCCAAAGGTAATTTTTCATCTAAAGCTGTTTTTTTTGCAAGGGCTTCTTCATAAGTACGCCCGACATATGTAACTAAACCCGGAAATATTTTAACGTGCCGATCAACATTGTTGTTTTTATCAACTTGTTCAACCAATTTATTTCGGAATTTTGTTGCCTGGTTCAAGTTCCATGATACAGAATAAACGGCATCAGCATATTTAGAAGCGAGCTCAATACCTTGACCGGATGCGCCAGCCTGCATCGATACCGGCTTGCCTTGAGGACTTTTTGGCGTCGTTAACGGCCCTTTTACTTTAAAGTATTTACCTTGATGATTGATAGGTTTTATATTAGCAGAGTTGATTAGTTTGTTTTCTGTACGTTTATATAAAAGTTCCTTACTATCCCATGACAAAAAAAGTTGATTCATTAAATCAGCAAATTCCTCAGCTTTTTCATACCGTTTATTGCGTGGAGGCAACTCTTCTAAACCATGATTATGAGCTTCCCAATCTGTCATTGATGTGACTAAATTCCATCCAACTCTCCCTTTCGTTATATGATCGAGACTTAGCAGCTGTCTTGCTGCAGTAAAAGGGTTAGAAAAAGTACTTGAAATGGTCGTCACTAAGCCTATATATTTCGTTACTTGCGAAATAGCAGTCAAGTTCACTACCGGATCAAGCCAAAAAGCCGGTAATACACGATCATTTTCTGCCCGTAACGATTGATTGTCAGCAAAAAATACTGCATCGAAACATCCATACTCCGCCAGCTTTGCTAAAGATTGATAATACGAAACTTCTCCGATCTGCTCAATGCTTGAATCCTCCATTAACCAGGCAGCCTGATGATGGCCACATCCGATTAACAGCACACCTAAATGTAATTGTTTTTTACTCTTCATAAGCATTTACACCTTCAATCTCTATATTTGTGTTTTCATCGATGGCAACGATAATATGTGCTAATTGTTCCGTCTCTCACTTTCGTTCTCAGAGCAGATAAAATATTAGCTGACACATAAAAAACCACTTCAGCGAGGAAGTGGTTTAGGCTATACCTTAAAATCGTCTCAGTATATAGCAGCCACTTCCCTACGCTGGTTTTAAGCAGATCAGGTTCAAAGGGTCCGGATATCTCCATCTCAGTCTAAATAGACTCCCCCAGTGTTTTTATATAAAATTTTTAAGAACCAAAGTAATTATGGCCTCGTCTGCAGTAGATTGATCTCATCGTATAGGGTGTTCTCTAAAAAATAATCCGTCTGAGAGACCGTCGCGCTGAAGTGTAAGTTAAGTCATTAGTTCATTGTTAGACCGCCATCGACTGTAAAGTTTTGACCTGTAATGCCAGCAGCATTTTCTGAAGCCAGATAAGCGACCATACTGGCTACATCTTCAGGAGTCGTTACCTTTTTTAATGGCGTTGACTGAGCAATTAACTCAAATACTTCCGGAGTAGTGACGGAACTGGCATCAGTCATCTTTAGCAAACCGCCTGAAACTACATTTGCTTTTATACCATATTGCCCTAACTCCGCAGCGATATTACGTGTAAAGCCAATCAGTCCAGCTTTAGCTGTTGTATATTCATGATAAGGGACAACTGGGTTTTGAAATAAATTGGTTCCAATGCTGATAATACTGCCATTCTTACGTTCTATGAATTGTGGTAATACGCTTTGAACTACATTAAACGCAGCTTTTAAAGTTCCATCTAATTGCCTTTGATAATCTTCCCAGGAAAGATCTTTAAAAGGCTTTTGACCCGTTGGATCAAACTTGAAGTCTACTAAAGCATTACTCACTACAACGTCTATTTGACCAAAGTGCTGGGTTGCCTGCTCGATTAGCGCTTCCACTTCTTTTCGATTTGTAACATCTGCACGGATCGCAATTGCATGCTCTTGGCCGAGTTCATTAACAAGTTCTTCAGCAGCATTCTGACTCTTATAGAAATTAATAACCACTTTAAATCCCTGTTGAACTAAGGTTTTGGCGATAGTGGCTCCCAAACCTCTGCTACTGCCTGTTACTAATACTACTTTTCCCATTTTAACCACTCCTACTTATTAGTCTTGATGACACTTAAATAATAAAGTGATAGAAATAGATAAAACAAAAAACGCAGCTTTCCTATAGGAAAGCTGCGTAAATATCCATAATTACATCGAGAAATTAAGGCGCCTGCGTCCTTAAAATATGTTATGTAATGAAATCTACACTTTCCTACGCTAGTTTTAACTAGTTCAGGTTCAAAGGGTTTGAGTAAACACTCATCTCAGTTATATAACACCCCTAGTGATTATATTTAAGTTAGCCCTACTTTATAGTTTTTAGAAATTCAAGTCAAGTTATAGTTGCTTTTTTATTTGCAGGATCTATTGAAAGTACATTTGCTCTCTTGTGGAGGTTTGCTCCCTGTCCTGAACACATTTATGAATATTTGCACCTACAAATAACTATTCAATTAATTCACCGCAAAGTGCTTTAATCACTTACTTCTTACTTTCACTTATGCAATTGACTTGTATTGTCAGAATAGTGTTCAGGACAGGGAGGTTTTCTCTATAAGAAACACGTAGCCTTCTGCAGATCAGCTTTTTGATAACTTTAAATAACGTGGATAAGCAGACAGTGCAATGCTAATACAGACAGCGCCGTAAGCAATCAGCACAAGCAGCGAAGCCCAAACATCAAGTACATTTCCTCCGTCAAGAATCACCGTCTGGTAGCCCTGAAGCGCCCAATAATGCGGCAGGAATTGTGCGATATTCTGCATGATATCCGGCATGAACTCTACAGGCATCCAGAGTCCGCCAAGCATCGCACCTCCGAGCGCAATGACCTGTGTCAGGGCGATCCCCATATTTTCAGTCTTTGCGATAACAGCCATCGCCATCCCGCATCCTGTTGAGACAAAGGCCAGAGCCACCGAAATCATGATCAGCGCAAATGCGTTTCCAAGCGGCATATCATAGACAGCTACCCCAAATCCGAACAGCACGGCAATCTGAATCAGCACAATCAGTATGAAAGGGATCCACTTGCCCATAAAATACTGCAGCGTCGGGAGCGGGGTACTCGCAATCCTGGCTGTCATTCCGCTGTCACGGTCTTTAATAAACGCGATCACAATTGATATCATGATATAGAACGAAAACATCACCGTATAGCCGGGCACAATCTGAACGACAAGCTGCTCGGAATCAGTACCTGTATTGCCACCAAAAATCGAAATAAATCCAACAATAAAAACAATCGGCAGAATAAATGTCCAGAACCATAGACCCTTATCCTGTATTTTCTTTTTAAACTCCAGCTTTGCAATAGCATTCATAACAGGCTCCTCCTTATCCTTTATCCCTCAGTTGTGTCCCGGTTAGTTCAAAAAAGATACCTTCAAGCTTCGTCTGGCTTAGTTCCAGCCGCGTCGGCTGAACAGCCTGACTGTGCAGTGCAAGTGCAACCTTTTGAAGTGTGGCCAGCGGGTCAATACTGGTAATGACATAACCATTTTCCCGCACCGTCAATTCTCCATAAGGTGCAAGAACTTCTTCTGTAATCTGTTCTCCTTCGATAAAGATAGAAGAGTGTCGATGTTTCTCGAAAACCTCTTTCATCGTCCCATGTTCAACCACCATGCCCTGATCAATAAAACCGATGCTGTCACACAGCTGCTCAACCTCTTCCATGTAATGACTCGAATAGACAATCGTCTTCCCTTCTGCTTTCAACTCGTGAATCAGTTCAAAAATCGCCCGGCGCGACTGCGGATCGACGCCAACAGTTGGTTCATCGAGAATAATGATTTCAGGCGCGTGCAGCAGAGCACATCCGATATTCAGGCGTCGCTTCATCCCACCGGAAAAAGTTGAGACAATAGACTTCTCACGCTTTTCAAGGCCAATAAGTGTCAGCACTTCACTGATCCGTTCATTCAAATCCTTACCGGATAGACCGTACAACTGACCGAACAGCAGCAGATTATCACGTGCCGTCAATGTTTCTTCCAGACAAATATCCTGCGGCACATAGCCGATCTGACGCTTAATATCGCGGCGGTATTGTTGAACCGGTTTGCCTCCGATCTCCACAGTCCCACCAAACTCTTCCAGTATCCCGACTAATATTTTCATCAGCGTGGACTTCCCGGCACCATTTGGACCAACCAGACCGAAACAGCTGCCCTTTTCAATATGAAGATCCGCATGCTGCAACGCCTTAATCGGGCCGTAACTTTTACTGACTTCACGAATATTAATCATTTTTCTATCCCCTTTCCCTTGTGTTAACGTCGTGTTTGAATGGATTGATTCATTCTTTTTTCAAGCTGTTTATAGTAGGAGTGCCATCCGAACCAGTTCAGGATATAAGTCACTGTAAAAACAATGAACCCAATGAGCAGCGCGCGCGCATTAAGCGGGAACCACCCCGTTAACAGTGTAAATACCGGAAACATCAGGATAAGTGATAAGCTGTAGTGTATGACAGTCTGCTTCAGCATGCTCCACTTTTCAATGCTGAATATGAGCGCAGCAACACTAAAGTAAGCACCCGTGAGCATACTGCCCAAAAGGTTTAATATGATCGTCGTAACCTCCACCTGATCAGATCCATCAAAGGACAGAATTAATGCCACCAGCGTAATTAACGCACCAACGCCAAAACCGCCAAAAATACGCAGAATCACATTACTCATCACGCTGTCCACCTCCATCCAACAGCTGCTCCTTCAGGCCATGAACATATTTCCTTGTCACATATTCCTTGCTGCCTGACTTAAAATACACGCAAAGATTCCCATTAAATGAGAGCTCGAAACGGTCAACTTGATCCAGATTGCCAAGAACGGATTTTGAGAATCTAATGAAGCCTTGCGATGACAAAACCTCTTCCAGCTCATAGAGTTTCATTCTCATTTCAAGTGTACGACCACCTGCCATCGCAAAGACCTTCCGCTTCTCTGCGAAAATATAATCTATCTCTGACGGCTGCAGTAAAATTGAACGATCCTCTTCAAGTGCCACAATCCGTTTTGGCTGAGCGGCACCTTTTGCGTCCGGCATTTCTGACTCATGCTGTCTGAGCATTTTCACAACTGCTTCCACCTCGTCTGTCCATTCCTTCACCTGTATCGTAATGACAGGCGTTTCCTCATGCTGAGGGTCAATGTCAATTTTTATCTTCATTTTGCCTCCCCTTCTTCTACTTCATTATGTAATTTGTCTTTCCAGTCTTGTTCACTTTTTGCATCACATGCGGGATTCAGAACATGAGATGCAGGAAACGATACATGACCTGTAAGACTGATGTATTTCTATTATTATTCTCGGCTTCGGGGGTAGATTCCTTTAGATTGAGGTTAGGATGATGTGGCTTAGCAAATAGCGGGCGGTGCCGGAGCTTGCGACTGGCGGACATTCCTTCACCCTTCACCCTGCACCGCAACACGAAAAAGCCGGCCACACCCGGCCGGCTCTCTCTAACCTATTCAATTTAGTCCATATCCATCTCTAAAACTTCACCTGTCACTGCATCAATATCGAATTCCGCATCATCGTCACCGCTGTCAGTATGGAGGTTTGCTCCCAGGAATAGATCACCTTTCGAGAAAACTGCAGCAATGATAAAAGGTTTTGAACGGCAGAATGTGGTTGTTCCATTTAGCGTTCACCTGATTTCAAGTTGAGATAGTTGTTCTGCATTTAACGTCTATTCCTTTAAATCGTTTAAAAGAGCATAAAATTCTCTGTCTATTCTCAGCACTTCACATCTTCAATATACTTTGTTTAATGCTGATATGAAGAGAATTCAGGTTAGCGAGACCATCAGTCCTTAAATAAAAACTCTTCAAGAAATTCTTAACGTTGGCGTATAAAATCCAATAGCTTTCTTCCTCAAGCATCTCTTTTTGTTTTTCTAGCTCTACATGAATCACCTGTATCATGTTTTTAATAACCTCATGTTTCAATCCTCTATCCAACATTTCCATCATTGGGCCCAACAGTCGTTCATCTTCATCATGAACATAAACAGTATCAGCAACAAATACCTTGTTCCAAAGCGCAATTAGGAGCTCTTCATATAAGTCCTCTGTGATATTTTTATTCTTCACAAGTTCATCAAAAGCATCAGCAACATGAGCAACACTATGAGCCCAACCTTTGCGTGGAACGTATCCCCTCATATCATTTTCAAGGTTGATATAATCAATCAGTTGATCTTTTATCTCTAAAACCATTTCGGATGAAAGAAAGCCTTCTTCATTATCTCTATATAAAATAAGCGCGATTAATAATGTTGTAAATGATCTGGTGAAAACGGTATCTGATCCGGATTCCCCTATACCTTTAAAGAGCATATTATCACCCAGGCACAACTTCAAAAGTTCGATTAACAGCTGTTGATCCAATTGTTTATCTAAGGTCAATTTGCAAAAGGTGCCATAGATTAAACTGTCTCGTAATTCACTGTCGGTCGAACCAATGTGTTCTACCATTGATTTAATGTAAAGGTATTCTTGGTCCTTCTCCCAGATTGTTTCTCCCTCTTGTATAACTTTCAAGACTTTCTTTAACTCAGATGCTGCTAACGGAACAGTATAAGATAGTGAAGTCATAGTTGTTCTCCTCAATAAATTGACTGTATTTAAATTTTAATATTAAACCCCATCACTAAATGCGTATAAATGCTTTATACCTATCTTAAATACAATTCCCATGGAATAGATAAAGAGTTATGCGTTCAAAGATTCTGAGATGTCATTTGGAGATTTTACTATAAGAACGTTAGTAATATTAGTACTGACGAAAATTACTTAATCATTTCGCTCGTACTTTAAAATAACTTGTATATTATACTAATGAATACCACGAAGATGATCTGAGGTGGGAAAGGTTCCCCACGCGCTATCTTTCGGATAGTTACCAGAGATCATGATTGCCGCCCTGCAGATAATCTTTTTAACATCAAAAAAATCCTGATGAGCTAATTCTCCAGTGTAGGTTTGAAAAAAGTTTAATCAAAAACATGCTACAAAAGTTGATTTCAGAATAAAATAACCTCTTCATTTTAAACAAAGATCAGTTAAAATGAAGAGGTTGAATTTAATATAAATGAAATTTTTATAAAAAAGATTGATCAAAACAAGTATTATGAGAGAGGTTATTTATCATTGACATAAGATGCTTACGTCACACCCAGTAAGTAGCGATATCGATTATCCCCAAAAAAATGATAAATATCCCAGCAGCTTTCTGTACGTAGTTTCCGATTTTTCTCCCATTCTTTTTTAAGTTTCTATTCTCAATGTCAAAAAACCATAATAAAAATAACGCAATCAACAATGGAAGTGATGTTCCCACTGAGAATATGGCAGGCAATATAAAGCCGTAACTAACAGTAAATGAATATGGTAGCAGCGTGACAAAAAATAAAACGAACATTGTTGGACAAAACCCAAGAGAAAAGCTAACGCCCATTAAAAAAGCACCTAACTTCCCTCTTTTAAACCACCTTTCTGGAAGTCTTATGAATTGAACTCCCAAACGTGATTTAAAGATGCCTAACAAAAATAATCCAATGACAATTAATATTGGTCCGACGATCCTTCTGAGCCATGGAAAGTAAGTAATCAGGCTTTGTTCGATTTCATTTCCAAACTGCCAGACAACAAAACCAAGGAGTGAGAATACAAAGATTTTACCGACTATAAAAAAATAAACCTCAGTCCACGCGATTTTGTTCTGAATTGAACGATTACCATATATTGCGATAGCCCCCAGATTACCTGTGAACTGACAGGGTGCCAATGCACCGACAATACCAAGAAAAAAAGCAGCAATGATCGGAAAGCTTTGCGCCTGATGGAACAATTCAAAAAATGGTTCACTGAAAGTATTACTGACTTGCCAAAACAAATCATTCACTGCATTTCACCCAACTTTGCTTACTGTGATTGTCAATGCTGAATTTGTTCAATATTTCAGCAATATTTCTAAAATACTTTTATTTTTTTATTTTTCTGACTTAAGGATTATACCTTTCAGATGATTGTATTCTTCTACTTGTATCTCACCCTTCGCTAACCTTTCATTGAGGATGATCAAAGAAAAATCTCCTTCATTTTGATGCTTAGCGGAATCACCGTCTATTCTAGAATTAAGCAGTTTAAAAAATGCGAATATCACAAGTATGACCACCAAACCAACAAGCAGTATACCGAGCCACATTCCATCCGCCATCATGCCAGAGCCATTCATCATAATCATCATCTCCTTTATGAATATAGTCATTCATTCTGGTTCAATCACATGAACATAATATAGTAAATTTATCGAGAAATGATGCATTCTCTCACAAAAAAACAAAATAGTCTACAAGTAGCAATTGCTCCTTGTAGACTATTTTGTTATTCTAACGGGCTCGAACAAATTCTAAGATACTATTTATTAACTTCGTAACCTTGATCTTCTATTACAACTTGCATTTGATCTAAAGAAACCTCATCTTCATTATAGTTTACATTGACAATGTTTTCTTGAAGTGAAACAGAAACTTTCTCAACACCCTGCATCTTACCAAGGTTTTTTTCAATAGATTTTACACAATTCTGACAAGACATACCTGTAACTTTTAGTGATACACTCTCCATTTTATATCCTCCTCGCCATTATAATTTTTTCAAATAATCACTTCTGAAACGTTATTACAAATCTACTGTATACAATTCAACAAATACATACTTTTTCAATTATCTTCTAGATCTAACGCGTTTATTATTCAATTAAGTTTAGCTCATGTCGAAAACCTTTTATTACCAAACTAAATTTCGTTAGCGAAAAAGCACACTCTTTATTGTAAGAGATTATTTGATCAATTATTGGAACCTATTATAAATATAATAATATACCCATACTAGGTATGTAAAGGTGTTTTTTGCATATGATAAAAATATATTAACCAAAAAATTAAATACAGGAAGGAATTAGATCTATTGAATGTAGGATTGCTCGTGATTATTGCCCTGTCATTTATATTGTATGGAACCATTTTAGGAATATATTTTTCAGACAACTTATTTATTGCAACGGTTTACAGCATGATGGCCGGAATGATGGGGGTTATGCTGGGATCTATGATTCAAAGTGAAAATTACGATTCTATGGTAAAGATTTTATTCTTTAGTCATTGTTTTATTTCAGCATTGGTTATTAGATTAATCGGAGATGAAGTAAATAGCACTAGAAAATTATTGATAAATGCTGTCTCTAACCCATTAAAAGCAGGGGTCATATTTATAATTTTATTTTTTATAGTTGAAATGACTGGACCTTTATTTTTTATAAATGAAATTAAAAGCCACCCCCATGTAAATAACAATCAAATTTTATCTGAAAATCATACCACAAAAGAACCACAATCCAGCATATCAGAAAAAGTAGAGGTGAAAATGAACGAATATACTTACTATCCTTCAAAGATACAATTGCAAAAGGGCTCTTTAACTGAGATAGTACTGACTAACACCGGAACAATCGATCATGACCTTCAATTTGAAAATAATACAATAGAAATCCTTAATAACTTAAGTAATACACATAATCATGGAACTAATTCAAATAAAGTACATATACATTTGAAACCTGGTGAATCGAAATCGGTCCAATTAATTGCAAAAAAAGCTACTCAAGTTCCCTTCTTTTGCTCATTACCAAACCATAAGGAACAAGGAATGGAAGATATTTTCCAAGTCAATTGAAATTACATCGACATAGCCTCCTTGTTTATAATGTGTTTTATCACAAAAAAATTTTAATTTTATTTTCAATCCTCCATCATTTCTGCACAAAATAATGGGTATCCCATTTATATAACGATATTGGGAGGTTATATTAGTGGCATTGAGTAAAAGACTGATGATAGGTACATTTTCACTGGCAGCAAGTACAATTTTATTTGCCTGTGCAGATAATGAAGGAGCAGAATCTGGCGCAGTGAATGATTCTGAGACCGAAGAAACTGAAAATGAAATGGAATCAATGGACGAAGAGAATTCTTCAGAACAAAGCGATTCTACCGAGGAGATGGACCATTCAGGTATGGATATGTCCGGTTCAGGTGAAATTCCTGAAGGTCTGCAAGAGGCCGAGGCACCGAAGTTTGAGGCTGGTGACACAGCAATAATCACTGCATCACATATGGAAGGCATGGAGGGTGCAGAAGCTACAATTGTAGGAGCCTATGACACTGTAGCTTATAGTATTTCTTATGACCCAACCGATGGTGGAGATAGAGTAGAAGATCATAAATGGGTTATTCATGAAGAAATTTCTGACAGACAGGAAGAGTCTTACCAAAAAGGTGATGAAGTAAAGGTAGAAGCTTCACACATGGAAGGTATGGAAGGTGCAATGGCTGAAATTGATACTGCCGAGGAGACAACTGTTTATATAGTTGACTTTACTTTAGAAAACGGAGATGAAGTGACTAATCATAAATGGATTACAGAGGAAGAGTTAAAAGAGCCGGAATAAATGAAATAAATAAGCTTGCAGTGCTCATAATTGATGGGACACTGCAAGCTTTTTATTATTACCCAAACTTCGCACAATCAAAAAATAAGTTAGCCTCTGCCTCGATGATAAGCCAACTTTTTTGATTAATTAAATGTAAGGTTTTCAAGGCATAATAAAGCAAATAATCCAAAGGGTCTCCAAAAGGTGAAAACTTAACCTTTGGAGACTCTTTGTACTATATTGAGTTTTCTGCTTAATACACTTCAATCTGTCCCATCATGCCATTATCTTCATGTTCTAAAATATGGCAATGGAATACGTAAACCCCTTTTTCAGGAAAAGTGACGAGCAATTTTACTCTTTCACCAGGTTCAACTGCAACACTATCTTTAAAGCCTTGTTCACTTTCTTCCACTTCTTCACCGTCACGGGAAATTACTTTGAACTGGGTACCATGAATGTGGAATGGATGTACCATACCACCCATCATATCCGGTTTATTATAAATTTCCCACACTTCTGTCACGCCCTGCTCCTGACGCAAATCAATACGATCAGCATCGAATTTTTTTCCGTTAATAGATACCATATCCATCATTCCAAATAATTCAATGTTTTTAGTAACAGGCATTTCTTTCTCCTCATCTGTCAAAAACGGCTCATCAGTGGTCCATGTTTTAATAGAGCCCGCTGTTGAATCAGTATCTTTCACATCAAATGGGAGTAGCACTACACCTTCTTCATTAATGATAGAAAGTGATTCCTCTTCAGTTAATTTCGAAAAATCTATAAGAATTTCAGCACGCTCCGAAGCAGCGAGTGTAAGTTCTTTACGGTCAACTGGCTCATCGAGTAAGCTGCCGTCAGAGGCAATTTGAGTGAAATTATCACCATTACTTAAGCGAAATGTATAATTACGTGCATTTGATCCATTTAATAAACGAAATCGCATAATAGGTTCTGTGACAGTCATCTTTGGATTGATTGTTCCGTTCACCATGGAAACGTCACCCAAAGTGCCGTCTACATTCATGAGATTGTCGTAATCTAATTGCTTATCTTCGTCAAAAAGACGGTCTTGAAAAATAAGCGGAATATCGTTAACCCCATATTCGTTTGGAATCTCCAAATCTGAATTAATGGAATTGTCAATGATTAACATTCCTGAGAGTCCTCTAAATACTTGTTCAGCAGTCATTTCATGAACATGTGGGTGATACCATAATGTAGCAGCTGGTTGATCAGCTTCTAATGTAATGATCCGGCTTTCTCCTGGTTGAATTTCATCACTGGGTCCACCATCTATTTTACTGGCAACTTCCAAACCATGCCAATGAAATGTAGTTGGTTCATTTAAGTCATTTGTAATTTTAACATTCACACTCTCTCCTTCTTCTATTTTCAGTGTGGGACCAAGCAAATCACCATTATATCCGTAAGTCTCAGTTGAGATTCCTTCGAAAAATTCAGTGATCCCTTCTTGTGCCGTCACTTCATAATCATAGTTTTTTCCTTTTTGCTTTTCTAATAATGGAGGAATCACCAACTCATTTACTCCTTCAGAAGATGCAAGTGAAGGTACCTCCCCATGATCCATCATTTCATTCATACCATCCTGATCCATACCTTGATCAGGATTATCTTCATTATCCATCATCATACTAGAGTTCATTCCCCCACTATCACCTGTGCAAGCCGATAAGATTATTGCAGCTAAAATAGATAAGGTTCCTTTTAGCAATTTTTTTTGCATTATCTCAATCCCTTCTTTCATTAGTATTTGCTTTCACCTTAACTCATAAATATGCATATTTGGCGGAGGAATGGTAGCATTTCTTTGACTTTTAACAAAATGAATTCATTAGCTGAACTGAGTTTGTATTTTATGAAAATCTCAGTATGATATGGTCATTATTTAGATCATAATGGAGTACTGCCAACATTTTGACACAAAACCCACTTTAAGACATTATTTACCATATAAAAACCGATATCCTTTACTCTAAGGGTACCGGCTCTGGAGTTTATCGATCTAATGGTCTTAAAGAGTTGAGTCCTCTTCGATAGCCGTCCTAATCAAATACATTGAGTTCTCATTTTCCATTGCATGGCTTAGTAAAGAAGAAGAGATGTTACGATATTCTCTTGTTGAGAAGTTCCTATAACCATATTCTTTCCGAATTTCAACCATATGTTCATGCTTAGTTTGTTCCCGTTCGGCATATGATTGAAATTCTAAGGGGTCAACCTTAATTTGATTGGCAATAAACAGTAAAACTGTCTTAGGTATTTCTTTAATATCCGATAATGTCCATCCCGGAAAGCGAAACAGACATAACTGAACGGCAAATCCAAGTCGATTATAGTCTCGTCTTCGACGTTTAATCACTTCTAAATCATGTGGTGATAAAGTGTAGGAGGTAGCTATTTCCCACTCGCTAATATCAGCTGGAATTGTCATGAAATCTATACGTTGTTCAGGTGTAAGTAGTTCTCTTGCTCTCAAATACAAGATAATGCCTCCTGTTCATTTCTATATACGTTCTATAGCTCGATACAACACAGATTTACTAACACCAGTCATATCTGAAATCTCTTTTATACTGTACTCCTTAGAAGCATGTAGTTTTAATGCTCGTTCTACTAATTTTGGATCCTTAATTGGTCTTCCGCCGTTTCTACCTCTAATTCTTGCAGATTGTAACCCTGCTTTAGTACGTTCACTGATGATATCCCGTTCTAACTCAGCAATACTTGCCATGGTACGGAAGAAAAAACGTCCCATTGCAGTTGACGTATCAATGTTGTCACTTATAGAAACAAAATTCACTTTTCTTTCCTCAAAGGTTTCTGCTAATTCAATTAAGTGCTTGGTAGATCTTGAGATACGATCTAGTTTATAGACAACCACTGTATCTCCTTCACTTATTGCTTTTAAGAGTTGCTCTAATTCTAAACGCTCTTTTTTTGTGCCCGTCATTTTTTCCTTGTAGATAACAGCTGCACCAGCTTTTTGTAAGGCATCCATTTGTAATTCTAAATTTTGATCTTGAGTAGAAACTCGAGCATATCCAAAAATTTTCCCCATTCTATTCCCCTCCTGAAATTAATTATTCTCTAATACGGGGGTACCGTCAATTTTAGGGAATAAGTTAAAGGGAATAGTTTAGGGAATGGTAAACAGTTCAAAACTATGTAAATATAAGCGTGCAAAAAAATTCCCTAAAACGTTCGTTAATGGGAATTACTATTAGAAAAATCATTTTATGTTTTTCATTCAAATATTCACTTGAATATTAACCAAGAAAAGGTATATACTATATTCAAGTGAACACTTGAATATCAATGGGGTGATAATGTGAATAAGAAAGATACTTGTGAAATTTTTTGTTATGACGAGGAAAAGGTCAATCGAATACAAGGTGATTTAAAAACAATCGATATTGTTAGTGTTGCCCAAATGTTAAAAGCAATTGCGGATGAAAATAGGGCAAAGATTACCTATGCTTTGTGTCAAGATGAAGAGTTATGTGTGTGTGATATAGCAAATATTATTGGTATTACGGTGGCAAATGCTTCTCATCATTTAAGGACCCTTCATAAGCAGGGGATTGTAAGATATAGAAAAGAAGGAAAACTAGCGTTTTATTCGTTAGACGATGAACATATTAGACAAATAATGATGATTGTACTAGAACATAAGAAAGAAGTGAATGTCAATGTCTGATCAAAAGGCAATAACATCTGAACAAGAAATGAAGGCCTATCGTGTACAAGGTTTTACTTGCGCAAACTGCGCGGGTAAATTCGAAAAAAATGTAAAACAGCTATCTGGAGTTGAGGATGCAAAAGTAAATTTTGGTGCATCTAAAATTGCTGTTTATGGTAATGCAACGATAGAAGAACTAGAAAAAGCAGGTGCATTTGAGAATCTCAAAGTGACACCTGAAAAATCTGCTCGCCAAGCATCACAAGAGGTAAAAGAAGATACGAAAGAAGATAAAGTGCCATTTTATAAAAAGCATAGTACTCTACTTTATGCTTCCTTATTGATTGCCTTTGGTTATCTTTCCTCGTATGTGAATGGAGAAGAGAACATTGTTACTACCTTATTGTTTTTAGCATCCATGTTTATCGGAGGATTATCACTTTTTAAAGTTGGTTTGCAAAACTTACTACGTTTTGAATTTGATATGAAAACCCTTATGACAGTGGCTGTTATAGGTGGTGCTATTATTGGAGAATGGGCAGAAGTTGCCATTGTTGTTATTCTCTTTGCAATCAGTGAAGCACTTGAGCGATTCTCTATGGATAGAGCAAGACAATCGATTCGTTCATTAATGGATATCGCTCCTAAAGAGGCACTTGTTAGACGTAATGGACAAGAAATAATGATTCATGTTGATGATATTGCTGTTGGGGATATCATGATTGTAAAACCTGGTCAAAAGATTGCGATGGATGGTGTAGTTGTAAGTGGGTACTCTGCCGTTAACCAAGCAGCTATTACAGGTGAATCAGTCCCTGTTGAGAAAACGGTTGATAATGAAGTATTTGCAGGTACCTTAAATGAAGAAGGATTACTTGAAGTAGAAATAACGAAACTTGTAGAAGATACAACAATTTCTAAAATTATTCATCTTGTAGAGGAAGCACAAGGGGAACGTGCTCCTTCGCAAGCATTTGTTGATAAATTCGCAAAATATTACACACCGATTATTATGATCATTGCAGCATTAGTTGCTATAGTCCCTCCATTATTCTTTGATGGCAGTTGGGAAACATGGATTTATCAAGGATTAGCTGTTCTTGTTGTTGGTTGTCCTTGTGCGTTGGTTATATCGACTCCTATTTCTATTGTTTCAGCGATTGGAAATGCTGCGAAAAAAGGGGTCCTTGTAAAAGGCGGAGTGTATTTAGAAGAAATGGGCGCCTTAAAGGCTATTGCATTCGATAAAACAGGAACATTAACAAAAGGGGTCCCAGCTGTAACTGATTATAATGTGTTGAACAAACAGATAAATGAAAAAGAATTACTATCCATTATTACTGCATTGGAGTATCGTTCTCAGCATCCTCTTGCTTCAGCCATCATGAAAAAAGCAGAAGAAGAAAACATTACTTATTCTGACGTACAGGTAAAGGATTTCTCTTCTATCACAGGAAAGGGTATAAAGGGTATCGTAAACGGGACGACTTATTACATCGGTAGCCCGAAACTCTTTAAGGAATTATTGACTAATGATTTCGATAAAGACTTAGAGCAAAATGTTATTACTCTTCAAAATCAAGGTAAGACAGCCATGATTATTGGAACCGAAAAAGAAATACTTGCAGTTATTGCAGTTGCTGATGAAGTTCGTGAGTCAAGTAAGGAAATTCTTCAAAAGTTACATCAACTTGGAATCAAAAAAACAATTATGCTTACTGGTGATAACAAAGGTACTGCGAATGCTATCGGAGGGCAGGTTGGAGTATCTGATATAGAGGCAGAATTAATGCCACAGGACAAATTAGACTTTATTAAACAGTTGAGATCCGAGTATGGCAACGTAGCAATGGTAGGAGATGGGGTCAATGATGCACCTGCATTGGCGGCCTCAACAGTTGGTATTGCAATGGGTGGAGCTGGTACAGACACAGCCTTAGAAACTGCAGACGTCGCTCTAATGGGAGACGATTTAAGAAAACTTCCATTCACTGTAAAACTTAGCCGGAAAACTCTTAATATCATCAAAGCTAACATTACTTTTGCAATTGCTATTAAATTTATTGCCTTACTATTGGTTATCCCAGGTTGGTTAACGCTCTGGATTGCCATTCTTTCCGATATGGGCGCAACCCTTCTAGTAGCTCTAAATGGTTTGCGACTAATGAGAGTGAAAGAATAAAGGAAAAAGTGCTAAAAAGGGCTCTTCCAGACAGATGGAAAGTCCTTTTTTAAAAAGGACTCATTATTAGTATAACTTCTAAATATAATAAAAAATCAGTTAGTGAGTTGATGTAATTGACTTTAATTTTGAACGTTATTTCTGCAATAGGGGCATTTATAGTTACCAATATTGATGATATTTTTGTTTTGATGCTGCTATTTTCACAGGCAAAAGCACAGGTGAAACCGAGTGAAGGTTTAAAAGGTAACCAGACAGAGAATAAGCATATATCCCCTAAGGATATAATTATTGGACAATATCTAGGTTTTACCTTGTTAGTAGTAGTTAGTCTCTTAGGAACTTTTGGAGTTATGTTAATTCCAGAGAAATGGGTAGGATTACTTGGACTAATCCCAATCTATTTAGGGATTATGTTGTTTATAAAGGGAGAAGATGAGGATGAAAATGCAATTCTTTCAAGTTTAAATTCTGGAAAGTATAATAGTGTCTTTTTAAGTGTAGCATTTATAACATTTGCTAATGGCGGAGATAACATTGGAATATATGTTCCTTTCTTCTCTACTTTAACCATGAACCAACTAGCAGTAACGGTTATTACTTTCTTTATTATGGTTGCGATTTGGTGTTTTATTGGATATCGTTTGGCAGCTTTTAAACATGTCTCTGAAACCTTAGAGAATTACGGTAGATGGATTATACCCATTGTCTTTATTGGTTTAGGAATCTATATCATGGTGGAGAACGAAACTTTCAGTGCCCTTTTGAGTTTAATAAATTATTAAAAAATAATCTTCAAAAGTCCCTCTAGTTAACAGTTGGGACTTTTGTTTTCTTATTTACAAATAACGGAACCTACCTTAACCAACTAACTATTGGATACAAGTAATTGCTTGTCTACCCAGTTGCACCCATGCAGCTTCAAAGTCTGCTATTTCGGCCTTTTATTCTTTGTGTTTGCTAGTGGATCATTAAAGTAAATATAGGATTGGTCATATCCCGTCACTAATACAGTGTGCAGCTTATGAAGCCCTATTAGATTACTTTGCAACACATTGGCTAACTAACATTTCAATAGAAAAAACTGAGGAGTTACCACAAAGGAACCCTAAAAATGGCAAGTACCAGCATGTTTGGATTGATTATCATGAATAACTAAATGGAAATATGTCTGGATTTATACAGATAATAAAACGGCTAGAATAGTTACTAATAAGCCGATGATTCCTTAGCGTAGAGAATCATCGGCTTATTTTATGTCGAAATTTGCTTAGCGTGGGTTTTATGTCAAACTGTTGGTGGTACCCCATAATTAAATTTTGATCTGCATGATTTCTTCAAAATTTTTGGGTAAAGTAAATTGATAAGAGAAGAAAATAGACCAGAAGGGAGTTTTTCTATGTCAACAAACCATCAACATCACACAACACATGATCACCATGCAAAACATAATCACCATGATCACAAAAGCACAGAACATTCAAAAAACAAAGAAGATCATAGTCATCATCATGAGAATATGATTAAGGACTTTAAAAAACGTTTCTGGATTTCCATTATTGTCACGATTCCTATTTTAATATTATCTCCAATGATTCAGATGTTCCTAAACGTCGACTGGCGGTTCCAAAATGATATGTATATTTTATTTAGTCTATCTACTTTTATATTCTTCTATGGGGGCTGGCCGTTTCTTACAGGAGCTACAGATGAATTGAAAAACAAATCACCTGGGATGATGACACTAATTACCCTGGCAATCTCAGTAGCTTATGTATATAGTTCGTTTACTGTATTCGGTATTGGGGGTAATGACTTTTTCTGGGAGTTAGCTACTCTCATAAATATTATGCTACTCGGTCACTGGATTGAGATGCGATCAATTTTAGGAGCTTCGCGCGCTTTAGAAGAACTTGTAAAACTAATGCCGTCTGAAGCCCATCTGATACAAGAAGATGGCACGATTAAAGATGTACTGATTAATGAAATTCAAAACGGAGACAACGTATTAGTAAAGCCAGGTGAAAAAATTCCGGTAGATGGATTAATTATTGAAGGAAAATCTACAATTGATGAATCCATGTTAACGGGTGAGTCTGTACCCGTAGATAAAACAGATGGAGACGAAGCGATAGGAGGTTCTATAAACGGGGAAGGTTCCATTACGTTAAAAGTTCAGAAAATTGGAGAAGAAACATACTTAGCACAGGTAATCAGTCTGGTCAAAGAAGCACAGGAATCTAAATCGAAGACTCAGGACCTGTCTAACAGAGCAGCAAAATGGCTATTTTATTTAGCTTTAGCAGCAGGAGTTACTACGTTCTTAATATGGACATTATTAGGTTATCCCCTTTCATTTGCTATTGAAAGAACAGTTACTGTCATGGTCATTTCATGTCCACACGCACTTGGTCTTGCGGCTCCACTCGTTGTTGCAGTTTCTACTGCGATTTCAGCTAAAAAAGGGTTGCTAATTCGTAATCGAACAAATTTTGAAAATGCCAGAAAAATAAATGCTGTAGTGTTTGATAAGACCGGCACCCTCACTGAGGGGCAATTCGGAATAACAGATATCAAAGTAATGAAGGGTTTTGAAGAAGATCGCTTGATCACATACGCAGCTTCAGTAGAATCACAATCTGAGCATCCAATTGCAAAAGGTATTGTAAAGGAAGCTGCAAAGCGAAAACTTCCTCTTAAAAAAATAAGTGATTTTCAATCAATTACAGGTAAAGGTTTACAAGCTACAGTTGAAGGTTCAGCTATCATGGTTGTAAGCCCGGGCTATGTAAAAGAGAACGACATTTCTTATGATACATCCAACTTTGATGATTGGTCTAGAGAAGGCAAAACTGTCGTATTTGTTCTTATTGATAAAGAGATTGCAGGTATGATTGCACTAGCAGATATTGTTAGAGAAACTGCTAAAAATGCAGTTAGTGATTTAAAAAAACTAGGTATAGAATCAATTATGCTGACAGGGGATAATCATCAGGTAGCAGAATATGTAGGTAAGCAAATTGGTATAGATAAAGTATATGCTGAAGTTCTTCCTCACCAAAAGTCAGAAAAAATCACAGAGATTATGAATACAGGTCGAAAAGTTGCTATGACAGGAGATGGAGTCAATGACGCTCCTGCTTTAGCTAAAGCAGATTTAGGAATTGCTATTGGAACCGGGACAGACGTAGCGATTGAAACAGCTGATGTGATTCTTGTTAAAAGTAACCCGCAGGATGTTGTAAACATCATTCAGTTGTCGAAAGTCACTTACAGAAAAATGGTTCAAAACCTATGGTGGGCTGCAGGGTACAATATTCTGGCTATCCCTCTTGCTGCTGGTGTTTTATATAATATTGGCATTGTGTTAAGTCCAGCAGTTGGTGCAATTTTAATGTCTGTTAGCACAGTCGTTGTTGCTATAAATGCAAAATTACTTAAAATATGATTGGTTTAATATCCTAGCAGCCTTCTGTATTGTTTTAGTCAGAAGGCTGTTATTTATTAGGAGCAAGTAAGGAGGTATACCGATTTGTCACTTAATGTTAAGGATAGTTCATTTGATCATGCTGATACTAATAAAAAGAAAATACAAATTATTCTGTTGTTAGCGCTACCGGCCGTAATAGAAAATTTTTTTCAAACAATTTTAGGATTTATAGACACTTATTTTGTTTCGAAGATCGGCTTAGTAGAAGTTTCAGCGGTAGGAGTTACAAACGCTGTACTCGCTATTTACTTTGCATTATTTATGGCGTTAGGCGTTGCGGTGAATATATATGTTGCTAATTCTATTGGAGCTAAGCAGGTAGAACGAGCAAGGCATATTGCTCAACAGGCAATCATTATTGCTATTGTAATAGGGATTGTCACAGGGATTATTACATTATTTTTTGCTGAACCTCTTTTGACATTAATGGGTATTGAAGATGATGTTTTACAAGCAGGCTCCACATATTTCAGAATCGTAGCGATTCCTTCCATTTTCATGTCTTTAATGTTCGTGCTCAGTGCTATATTAAGGGGTGTCGGTGATACAAAATCTCCTATGAAAATAAGTATTATGATTAACATTGTAAATGCCGTTTTAGATTATGTTTTTATATTTGGCTTTTGGTTCATCCCGGAACTCGGTATTATTGGAGCAGCCATTGCAACTGTAATCTCTCGTATTTTAGGTACAATTGGACTTTTGATGTATATTCGAAAAACTAAAGAAATAAAATTTAAAAAATCTTACTGGAAACCAGATAAAGATCATCTAGTAGAATTATTGAGTCTGGGCGGCCCTGCAGCAGGCGAGAGACTTATCATGAGAATAGGACAAATCGTTTATTTTGGTTTTGTAGTGGCATTAGGTACCAACGTGTTTGCGGCTCACCAAATCGCTGGGAACATCGAGATTTTTTCTTATATGGTAGGATACGGCTTTGCTACAGCTGCCACAATCATTGTTGGGCAATTACTGGGTGCTAGTAATATTAAAGAAGCCAAGCAATATGCATGGCTTTGTGTTTGGCTGTCAGTAGGCTCTATGACTGTGTTAGGGGTCTTATTATTTTTTCTCGGCTCTTGGACAGGTAGTTTCTTTACACAGGATCAAGATGTGATAAATGATATTTCTATCGCTTTAAAAGTCTCAGGGATATTCCAACCTTTTTTAGCTGTTGTCTTGATTTTAACTGGAGTTTTTCAGGGAGCCGGCAATACAAAGTTTCCAATGTATTTGACTGGTTTTGGGATGTGGTTGATTCGCACATCATTTGTTTATCTGTTAACCGTTCAAGTTGGCTGGGGATTACTCGGAGTATGGATTGCCATCGGACTTGATATTATATTTAGGGCCGTTGTGTTATTGGTTCAATTCTCAAGGGATAAATGGAGGGTTCAAAAAGCAGATGGATCTGTTGGTTCAGGTGATGATTGTCATCCTCAAACGAGTAAAGAAGATATTTCAATATGTACGAACAGCTACTAAAAAAGCTAAGTAAATTCTCAATGACATGCCGTTGCAAATGACATGTCATTGAGAGATCAATTGGATCCGGGGTTAATATTGTCCCAGGTTGCTCCGCCACTATTACTTAAAAACAAATTATTTTCTACTGCAGCCCATACTTCATCTGCATTATCCGGATTAACTGCCAAGTATAAATTGCTTCCTGGTTCTACGGACAGAGTACCTCTTAGTGTTAGTTCTTTCTGGTTTAACTGGTAACTATTAAAGGATACCTTTTCTCCATCATTTGTAGAAAATAATAATGAATCTTCAGTAAAAGTAAGTCCGGTTGTATTCAATGTTCCTTCAATAATCGAAAATGTTTCACCAAAGTCGTTAGAAATAAATATGCCCTCTTCACTCGATAAAGCTAGTTGTTCATCATTAGAAGGATGAACTACAAGACCATTTATAGTTGTTGCTTTTAGCCCAGCTAGTGAAAGTTGTTCCCAATCTTCACCTTCATTTTGTGTTCTATACAAACCAGGTGAAGTAAGTACACTATTCGGCTGACTTAAAGCTCCATATATCGTCTCACCCTCAAAACTTGCTGCTAATAAATGAAAGTCAGTTTCCCCAGAAAAAGCCAGAGATTCTATACTTTTTCCTTGATCAGTACTTTTTATAAGCCCCAGAGGGTTTTCAATTTTGCTTCCTTTTTCAGGGTGTCCGCTTGCGTAAAAACCTTCTTCAAATGACGTAAAGCCCATGTAATCATGATTGTCGCGCGTAGTTTCATACCATTCATCTTCACTGTATTTTAATGGGTCTTCGGAATATATAGTGGAATTACTTTCTTAATAGTTTAAAAACAACTGGTGTTTAAATCGGATTTTCTGGTGGGGCGTTAGGATAATCAATAGTATTATATAAAAGTATCAATCACATACGAGTGATACTTTGGGAAAAAAATAAAATAGTCCAGTTTACTTGACCGTGTACTATGGTACACGGTTTATAATATTCATGGGGTGAAATAAGATGATTTATCGCATTAGTGAGTTTGCAGATAAATGTGGAGTTAATAAAGAAACGATCAGATATTACGAGCGAAAAAATTTATTACAAGAACCTCACCGAACGGAAGCTGGTTATCGGATATATTCATATGATGACGTTAAGCGTGTTGGGTTTATTAAACGAATACAGGAACTTGGTTTTTCTTTAAGCGAGATTTATAAATTACTTGGTGTTGTAGATAAAGATGAAGTTCGTTGTCAAGATATGTTCGAATTTGTTTCTAAAAAACAAAAGGAAGTGCAAAAACAAATAGAGGATTTAAAACGAATTGAAACTATGTTAGACGATTTAAAACAACGATGTCCAGATGAAAAGCAATTACATTCGTGTCCAATAATAGAAACATTAACATGAGAGATTAATTAACGAAAGGAGCTTTTTTATGAATAAATTTAAGGTAAACATTTCAGGAATGACTTGTACGGGTTGTGAAAAACACGTAGAATCAGCACTTGAAAAGATAGGTGCTAAAAATATTGAGTCTAGTTATCGTCGTGGTGAAGCAGTATTTGAACTGCCCGATGATATTGAGGTTGAAAGTGCAATAAAGGCGATTGATGAAGCAAATTACCAAGCCGGAGAAATTGAAGAAGTATCATCACTAGAAAACGTGGCGTTAATTAATGAAGACAATTATGACCTTCTTATTATTGGTTCTGGTGCTGCTGCCTTTTCTTCGGCAATTAAAGCTATAGAATACGGTGCAAAAGTTGGAATGATTGAGCGTGGAACGGTTGGGGGAACCTGTGTGAATATTGGCTGTGTTCCGTCAAAAACTCTTCTTAGGGCAGGGGAAATCAATCATTTATCAAAAGACAATCCGTTTATAGGTTTACAAACATCCGCTGGAGAAGTGGATTTAGCTAGTTTAATCACGCAAAAGGATAAATTGGTGAGCGAACTTCGGAATCAAAAATATATGGATTTAATTGATGAATATAATTTTGATTTAATTAAAGGTGAAGCAAAATTCGTTGATGCTAGTACGGTTGAGGTCAATGGGGCAAAGTTATCTGCAAAACGCTTTTTAATTGCAACAGGTGCATCGCCTTCGTTGCCCCAAATTTCAGGACTTGAAAAAATGGACTATTTAACTAGTACAACACTTCTTGAGTTAAAGAAAATACCAAAACGATTAACTGTAATTGGTTCAGGATACATTGGAATGGAGCTTGGACAACTATTTCATCATTTAGGTTCAGAAATAACGCTTATGCAAAGAAGTGAGCGACTTTTAAAGAAGTATGATCCTGAGATTTCAGAGTCAGTTGAAAAAGCGTTAATTGAACAGGGTATAAACCTTGTCAAAGGGGCAACTTTTGAGCGTGTTGAACAAAGTGGAGAGATAAAAAGGGTTTACGTAACAGTAAATGGCAGTAGAGAAGTCATTGAATCAGATCAGTTACTTGTTGCCACTGGAAGAAAACCAAATACGGATTCTTTAAATTTAAGTGCAGCAGGTGTTGAAACTGGAAAAAATAATGAAATCCTGATCAATGATTTTGGTCAAACAAGTAATAAAAAGATTTATGCAGCAGGAGATGTGACTTTAGGACCACAATTTGTATATGTAGCAGCCTATGAAGGTGGAATTATTACTGATAATGCTATTGGTGGATTAAACAAAAAAATAGATTTATCGGTAGTTCCTGCTGTTACGTTTACGAATCCGACGGTTGCAACGGTTGGTTTAACAGAAGAACAAGCAAAAGAGAAAGGGTATGATGTGAAGACATCTGTATTACCTTTAGATGCTGTTCCAAGAGCAATTGTAAACCGTGAAACAACCGGTGTATTTAAACTAGTAGCAGATGCAGAAACACTAAAAGTATTAGGGGTTCATATTGTATCTGAGAATGCAGGAGATGTCATCTATGCAGCATCATTAGCTGTTAAATTTGGCTTAACGATAGAAGATTTAACAGAAACCCTAGCACCATATTTAACAATGGCTGAAGGGCTAAAATTAGCTGCACTTACGTTCGATAAAGATATTTCGAAATTATCTTGTTGTGCAGGCTAAGGGAACTTTTTTACAACTCCCTATTCAAGTGAACCAGCTAATGCTTTAAGGGATTTTCTAAGTGCATTTGTGGTCACAAAAATAATTTAACACTGATGATTTCGACATCAAATCTATAATTGATACCTTAACACCGCAGAGTAATAAAGGATGAATAATATGTCAGACTTATTATCCCTACCAGACATTAAAACAATAGAACCGCCACAAGAAAATGAAACCGATATGATGTTTAAAGTTGAAGCAGTCGGACCACCTGAACGTTGTCCTGAATGTGGTTTTGACAAGTTGTACAAACACAGTTCAAGAAATCAACTAATTATGGATTTGCCCATTCGTTTAAAGCGAGTGGGCTTACAATTGAACCGTAGACGATACAAGTGTCGTGAATGCGGATCTACCTTCTGGGAACGCCTAATATCTGTAGATGAAAAGCGTAGTATGACCAAAAGGCTTTTAAAGTCCATTCAAGAGCAATCCATGTCTAAGACCTTTGTAGAAGTCGCAGAAAGCGTTGGTGTTGACGAGAAAACCATTAGGAACGTTTTTAAGGACTATGTGGCACTCAAAGAACGTGAATACCAGTTTGAAACTCCTAAGTGGCTTGGGATAGACGAGATACATATTATCCGTAGACCTCGGCTTGTATTGACTAATATTGAACGCAGGACTATTTATGACATCAAGCCTAACCGTAACAAGGAAACAGTCATCCAACGTCTTTCAGAAATCAGTGACAGGACTTACATTGAGTACGTCACAATGGATATGTGGAAGCCCTACAAAGACGCAGTGAACACTATCCTTCCACACGCTAAAGTTGTCGTAGATAAGTTTCATGTAGTTAGAATGGCTAATCAAGCCTTAGATAACGTCAGAAAGTCTTTGAAAGCCCATATGAGCCAAAAAGAAAGACGTACCCTTATGCGTGAAAGGTTTATCCTTCTAAAGCGTAAACACGATCTAAATGAACGTGAATCATTCCTCTTAGATACTTGGTTAGGTAATCTTCCTGCTTTAAAAGAAGCCTATGAACTCAAAGAAGAGTTTTACTGGATATGGGATACTCCTGATCCAGATGAAGGTCATCTTCGTTATAGTCAATGGAGACACCGTTGTATGTCCAGCAACTCTAAAGACGCATATAAAGACCTCGTGAGAGCCGTAGACAACTGGCATGTCGAAATATTCAACTACTTTGATAAAAGGCTCACTAATGCTTATACGGAGTCAATTAACAGCATTATTAGGCAGGTAGAGCGAATGGGTAGAGGTTACTCGTTTGATGCCTTACGAGCCAAAATCCTTTTCAATGAGAAGCTCCATAAAAAGCGTAAGCTACGATTCAATGAATGTCCCTGTGTCAGAAACAAGTTCCACACAATTCATTCTTGTTATATAAACAAGGAAAATTGTGTGGGAGTTGTGTTCAACACAGGGACAAGATTTAACTGTACTGATAAATGTAAGTTCGAGGTAATGAATTACTTTTACATATAGAAAAAACGATATCAGATAACGTTATTAGTTGCAGATTTCCTTCCGTGTGGGCTTAATTAACTATTTCAAACCTTGTACCGTTTTCCGCTGATATTTTTCCGTCAATAGAATTCGAATTAAGTAAAAAACAGCGCCAAAAGCCATCATAATGAATGTCCCTGTGTCAGAAACAAGTTCCACACAATTCAATCTGATTATATAAATTAGAAAAATTGTGTGGGAGTTGTGTTCAACACAAGGACAACAACTAACGCACTCCGTTAAATAAGAAATAACATCTTATTTAAATGACTCTGCAATAAATAAAAGCCTATATTTATAGTGTTTCAACCTTTTGAAAAATCTCTTTGTAAAGTTTATTTAACTCTTTTTCATCTTTTAAATAGAAATGCCAAGCATCTTCTCTACTTCCATCTACATTTGATAAATAAATGGTCGTATGAGAGCCATTATCCAGCGATCCCCAATCGGCTGTTTCATAGGTAACCCCTTCTCTTATAAAAGGAAAATGACGTTTTGTTGAATCAAAAAATATAAAGGGCAATTCAGAACTATTATATACTTGGACAAGATCATCATTTGATGCTTTTTCAAACATCACTGGCGTTATCATTACAGCATCAAAATCTGTTGAATTTTCCATCTTCTTTTCACTAAATTCACTTAATGAAATTGATTCAAAATAAATTTTTTCGCTAATTAATTCAGGAATATCACCAACCACAGCAATTCTTAAAAATGCCCCGTCGTATTTAACTTCTTCATTCGAACAAGCACCTAAAAGAAATAAACTCCATAAACTTACTATAAATATAATTCGCTTCACATTGTTCCCCCTTAATTACTATTATTTCTTGAACTTATATAACCTCAACGTATCATATGTTTAGAAAATAAGATTTTATTTCCTTTTAATTACCATATCATTAACTGTAACTTTGTTGAGTTGGTGCTTGATGATCTAAAGCACCCGGAATCACCCGAGGTAATTGGTTGCTTCACCATTAAAACGCTCTACCCATCCTTTCAGTCTGCAGTGGTAAGTGTTGGCGTTTGATTATGATAAAGTTCCTTTGACCTTTGCTCCCTATCCTAAAAACAACTACCACACAATACACTTGAGTTATGTGAAAGGAACTTGTGTGGGATTAGCATGACCCAGAATCAATATTCAATATTTCTTCTTATTGCCGCAATGCTACAGATAAAAAAGGTTACAACAATCCATACCACAAGCACAATAGCTCCTATTTGCCTGTTAAGGTTGGGGGCATCTACATTGATAGACAGTTGTCCATTGATTACATGCGGAAGGTTAAAATAAGTAAAAGGTGAAAGCCATGACCATTCGGATAGAAACTCGGTGCCAATCAGATAGCCCCCTGCAATGATGACCGCTGTCAGGGTGAGCACTGCCATGGTTCTCTTGAGAAAAAGTGACACAAGCATTGCAAGGGTTAATGTAAATAACACTAATAAGGTATAGAGCATCATACTTGAGAGTAGATACTCCCCAAGCGTGATAAAATGAAAGCCGTTACCCTGTACGATTGTCCCCGTATACCCTTCGGCATTCGCAAGATCTGAATGATCGTAATGCAGAATCGGGTAATTCCAGTCACCTATCCGATTCATGGTAGTCCCAAGCAGAACGATAAGACCAAATATAAAAGCACTGCTTAAAACCGCTGTTAAGGATGCAACAAGCAGTTTTCCTGAAAATAACTGATATCCGGAGATAGGCTGAGTTGCTAATAAACGTATCGTATTCTTCTTTCCTTTCTCAGCAGTCAATCCGACACCAAGAACAAACAGGAGCACAAAAAATACAATCCCATATCCGTATGATGTAAAAAACAGATAAAAAGTATATAGCCCGCTGTGATCTACTTTTTCGTTTGCTTTTTGGAATTCCTGTCGCCCTTCTTCATCATCACCCCAATTATCGAAAATTGTTGGGATATATGCACCTGGGAAAAGTGGCTGAAGATTGCGCTCAACCAGCAATCGTTTCTCTTCCATGCTTGCTTGTACCGTAAATTGTCCATATAATTCGAACCGGTTATTAATGTAGGTTTCAGTATCATACTCTCCATTATCAAAACGAACCTGCCACAGGAGATAGTCATTAAAAGAGGACCAGTCCTTCTCTTCATAACCGTTCAGTGCACGGTCGAGCTGCTTAATAAAATCTTGTGATAAGCCTATACTTTCATATGTCATATCAATGTTTTTCTGTATCGAACTTTTCATAAAATCATCATCTTGATCTTCCAGGTCTTTTTCAAAACTCTCGATAAAAGCTGTTAGATTTTCTACGAAGATGAATTCGTTTTCTTTTCTTTCTTGTAATTCCGCTATATATGCTTCTTCTCTGGCCTTACTTTCCATGGAAACAAGCAAGTATCCACCAAGGACAAGCACAGTTAAAAGGAGCATTCCCTGCTTATAAAGTCCCTTTCTTACAAGCTTTCTCCATTCAAAAACCATCATGATCCATAGGCGGTTAGTTTTGTTATAAGTCTCCCCTTTACGAAAAGGCTTCTGCTCTTTTTCTGCAGCAGTCCGTTTTCTTTGCTGATCAGGTATTTTAATAGCAACCCATAGGAGCAAAGTACTCCATAAAGCAGCACTTAACAGGTATAGCACATCTGTATTGCCAGGTATCCTTTCGAGAAGATCTGACATTAAAAACAGACTGAATGGATTCACATACGTCTCAAGTATTTGAAAAGAATGCGTCAGGAGAATGCCTGATCCAAGCACCACAAACGTGCAGGCAATCGCAATAAATGACTGGTTCAGCAGTGAATTAAAGATCATATTAATTGAAAAAGCGATTAGACCCGCTGAAAAAAACAAGATGAATAGTCTGATCAAATAAGTACCTATTGTGATGATTTCAATCCTTGTCCCATCGCTGAGTAAAACCGGGTAATGCAGCGTCAGGTTGCCATCCCCAAATGCAAGTGCGATGAGGATGCTTGACCCAATCGTGATAATGACTGTACAAAGCAGCGCAAAAACCATTGTGAAGTATTTAGCGATCAGCACCCTGCGTTTTGAGACAGGCTGCGTTTTGATCAGTAACCAGGTATTTTGTTCTTTTTCACCCACAAGACTATTTCCAAGCAGCAGGAGGATCAAAGCTAATCCAGCGATGCTGAGTATGGTGGTGGAGAATTCCTTTGTAAATGAGTGAGGAGATACTGGTACACGTTCATTTTCGACGGGCAGTTCGTATTTGTTCAGCCAGTTATTTTTCTGAATGGCAAGGTCCAGCTCATGACCATTTAATGAGCTGAGAACTCCTCCTGACTCTGTGAAGGACTCTATAGCAGCTAGAAAATTTTTTTCTTTTTCAGGGATCGCTACCCACTGTTCTGTATCAATGTCTGCCCTCAATGCATATAGAGCAGATTGCGCCTCCTTTGCATACTCCTCCTGGTCTTGACGTGCTTGATCCAGTTCCCCCTCCTCCTGCTCCTCGGCAAATCGTTCCATGAGCGCCGCCAGTTCAATCCGAACGTTCTCTGTATCGTGATATAACTGCTCCTTAAAACGGTCCTGATCACTCACATTCTGCAGATAAGTGATCATCCCATAAGCAATGATAAGGGTCAAAATCAGCAGGATCTTCTTCTGCTTCCATAACTTTTTCCACTCAAAAACCATCATCTTCATAATAAAGGCTCCCTATTAAAAAGCCGTTGATATCTTTCTTCAGACCCGAATACTTTTTTCTCCATATCTCGTATATCCATATTCTCTTTAGACAGCATCTCAAAAAATTCCGAAACAGATTTTCCGTTTAAGATAATCGCCACACGCTCTCCTTTCGATCCACCTGTCTTAAACCCGTAATTTCTGGCGATTTCTTTAAGGTGGTCTGGCTGGTTTGTTTCGATCTCAAAAGCCGTCTGTTGGTAGTCAGACAAGTTCTCTTCTAATAATTCACCATCTTTGAGAAATAAAATGTGTGAGGTAACACGATCTATTTCACCGAGGTTGTGAGAGGATAAAAGAATCGTGGTGCCTTTTTCTGCAAGATCCAGCAGCAGGTTTCTCACCCTGATTGCGCTCGTTGGATCTAATCCATTCAACGGCTCATCCAGGATCAATAGCTTCGGTTGATTCACAATTGCCAACGCTAAAAGCAGATGCTGCTTCATACCAAGCGAATATTGTTTTACTTTCTTATGTAAGTAATCTGTAATACCAATACGTTCAGCAGTTTTCAACAAATCTTTTTTAGCAATTCCCTGAGCGTCTCCAATAAACTGAAGATGATCATATCCAGTTAAATAGTCATACAGGACCGTATTATCCTGCATAAATGAAATCTGTTTAAACATATGCGGATTCCGATTACTTTCTCCGAACACCTCAACATCACCACGATCAGCCTGAATCAGATTCGTAATAATACTTAACAACGTTGATTTTCCTGATCCATTAGGTCCAATTAACGCAACGATTTTCGGCTCTTGAATCTCAAATGATATGTTTTTCAAAACCTTTTCTTTTCCATATGACTTCTGAACTTTTGACACCCTTAAAATCATATTGTCCTCCACAATTTATTTTTCTCGAAAGTTAATAAGATAACCGCAACTTCGGTTGCAATAACAAAGTTAATCTTTTTGCTCGATTTTATTTAGTTAACTCTTATTACTTTTCTGAATAATATAATATTTTTTGTTATATTTATTATAACTAAATAAAATAATATAACAATGTATAATTTAAATAACATTTTTGGATGATTTATTAGTCTTCGAAAGAAATCTTATGCTAAAATCACTTGTAGTGTGAAAATTTCAAACTTAATTAGGAAGCGACTTTTAAAAAAGGGAATATACTGCTTGATTTAATATAAAAACTTATTAGTAGGCTAAACAATGCAGAAAGTAAGGCTTTTATTAATAGGTCTGTCTTTATTAACATTTTCTTTAGTACTAGTTTCAGGTGAAATAACTGAAGCCATTTTAGCTGCAGGTCAAATTAACACAAATGGCGTATTAAATTTCATTACATTCTTACCTATCATTATTGTTTTTGCATTAGGGAGTACTTTATTTTTTCACCAAATTATTTTAATAAAGATTAAACTTACTTAGGTTACCATATATTTATATTTTTTATTTAATACTGATTGCCTGCCTATTCTGATCAAAATACTTGTTTTTTATGCAATAAGAATCTTGATTTACTCTACTAAAAAGACTGTCATATCTGCCCAAAATACAAATAAAATTTCGTACATTCCCCTAATTATTAGCTGTCAAAATTAAAGAATCGAGGTGTAACCATGAACTCTGTCGGTAATAAAATTAAAGAACTAAGAAATAAAGAAAAAATAACACAGCAGCAGTTAGCAGAGGGGATAACCAACAGAAGTTATATTAGTCAGATTGAAAAGGGAATAGTACAACCTTCGATAAAAATTTTAAGGAAGATTTGCGAACGATTAAACTGTGAGCTTGAGGACTTGTTTTTAGATCAGGAAATTATTTCTCTAGATGTTAAGAAACAACTTGCAACCGTAGAGCACTTGATATTAAGAGGAGAATTCCAAAGAGGATTGGAAGAATTTGAATTAGTTAAGGGTCATACAGATCTATTAAATCAAAGTGATTTAGCTCTTTATTTCTTTTGTAAAGCCCGGTTGGAAAGGTATGAAAATAAGTTAATTGATTGTATCTCTTCTTATAAACAAAGCGTCGATTTGTATCAACAGAGCAACTTAATAGAAAATAAGTTACGAAGTTTAAACGACTTGGTAGCAATTTTAGTAGAGCAGGATGATTTAATTTCATCTTTTAATTACTTGGATAGCGCATATAGTCAAGCGATTTCATATAAAATATCTGGTCCTGAATATATAAAGTTAATCATTAATTTAGGAGTGGCCCATGCAAAATCAAGTGAGTATCGATCTGCCATCAGGTTTTTAGAAGAGGCTTTAAAGATCAGTGAAAAGACTGGCATTCACACTAATACAGGTCCAGCACTTATGGTTTTAGGGCTATGTTACAGAAGGCAAGGGAAATACAGTGAGGCATTAGTTATACATGAAAAAGCCATTTCTTTTTTGAAGGGAACTAATGATCACTTTAATTTAGCTGGCACTTTAACCAATCTCGGGATTTTTTATCGACGTTCTGAAAAATATGAAGAATCCATTCGTTACCTAAATCAATCATATGATGAGTTTAAGAAATTAAATAACAAATATGGGGTATTAAATACTTGTTACGAGCTTGCAATTGTTTACTTTAAAATGAAAAATAATGAAAAAGTACACAGCCTTTATGCATTTTTTAATAAAAATTTGTACGCTAACTTTCCAGGAACGATCGTATTAAAATTTAAATTGTTGATTGGAGATACTTTCTTATCAGAAACCCACTATGAAAAAGCTGTAAGTTGTTATAAGAATGCTTATGAACATCCGGATTGCAACACCATAACACAACAAAAAATTCATTTTCATGTTACTCAAAGGTTAATTGAATCTAATCAAGCAGATTCTCTACGCAGTTGGAATCACTGTGTGGGGGAGAAATCTAAACATTTCATTTTTGATTATTAAATATTTAAAGTGAAGAAGTTGCAAAAAATTGATGTATACTTCCTGCCCTGAAGATCCCTCCACATTTCATTGAGATGTATCAACAAAATGAAAATAAATCAAAAAACCTGATGAGCCTACTTCTGTAGGTTTGAAATAAAGTTTAATCAAAAACATGCTGCAGGAGTTGATTTTAGAATAAAATAACCTCTTCATTTTAAATAAAGATCAGTTAAAATGAAGAGGTCGAATTTTTTTATGGTTGATATTTTTATAAAAAAGATTGATCAAAACAAATATTATAAGAGAGATTATTAACACTGACACACAATACTTACATCACATCCAGTAAGTAGTGATATCAATTATGCCTAAAAAAATGATAAATATTCCGGCAGTTTTCTGTACGTAGTTTCCGATTTTTCGTCCATTCTTTTTCATATTTCTATTGTCAATGTCAAAGAACCATAATAAGAACATTGCAATCAGCAACGGAAGTGATGTTCCCACCGAGAATATAGCTGGCAATACAAATCCGTAACTTACAGTAAATGAATATGGCAGCAGCGTGACAAAAAACAAAACGAACATTGTTGGACAAAATCCAAGAGAAAAGCTAACACCCATTAAAAAAGCACCGAATTTACCTCTTTTAAACCACCTCTCAGGAATTCTGATGAATTGAATTCCCACTCTCGATTTAAATACGCCTAACAAAAATAATCCAATGATGATTAATAACGGTCCAACGATCATTCTGAGCCACGGAAAGTAAGTAATCAGGTTTTGTTCAATTTTATTTCCAAACTGCCAGACAACGAAACCAAGAAGTGAGAAGACAAAGATTTTACCGACAATAAAAAACGAAACCTCAGTCCACGCGATTTTGTTCTGAATGGAACGATTGCCGTAAATTGCGATAGCCCCAAGATTACCAGTGAACTGACAGGGGGCCAGTGCACCAACAATACCTAGAAAAAAAGCAGCAATGATTGGAAAGCTTTGCGCCTGATGGAACAATTCAAAAAATGGTTCACTGAAAGTATTACTGACTTGCCAAAACAAATCATTCACTGCATTTCACCCAACTTTGCTTACTGTGATTGTCGATGCTGAACTTGTTTAATATTTCAGCAAGATGTCTAAAATACTTTTATTTGTCTGACTTAAGGATTATACCTCTCAGATGATTGTATTCTTCTACTTGTATCTCACCCTTCGCTAACCGTTCATTCAGGATGATCAAAGAAAAATCTCCTTCATTTTGATGTTTAGCGGAATCACCGTCTATTCTCGAATTAAGCAGTTTAAAGAATGCGAATATCACAAGTATGATCACCAACCCAACAAGCAGCATGCCGATCCACATTCCACCTGCCATCATGCCAGAACCATTCATCATAATCATCATCTCCTTTGTGAGTATAATCATTCCATTCTGTTTCAATCACATGAATATAATAAAATAAACTTATCGAGAAATGATGCATTGGAACCAAATCTAAGTATCTGACGATTATTTCTTTCTAAAATAGCTGAATATCAACCTAGCGATCATCAGTAACACGGCTGCACCGGCTCCGATCATCATAAAATAGTACGGCGGCCAATCCGGCATTCCTTTTCACCTCAATTAGAATATTAATGTTTTAGAGAACGTGTGTTTATGCAGCCGTTTTCTTAGAGAAGACATGCACAAAGATCATCAGGATCGTAATAAGAACAAATGCAGTTAAAGCGAGAAACGGAATGGTAATGAAACCGAACCAGTTGATGTACTCTGCATTGCATGGCACTCCACTGACACAGGGTTTTATACCTCCAAAGCCGGGAATTTTCTGTTCCATATAATGAAAAACTGATATTGTACCTCCACCAATGGCAAGAGGGAACACAAATTTTTTAACTGAATAGTCGTTCTGAAATACGCCAATCCCTAGGATGAGTGTCAGAGGATACATGAATATTCTCTGGAACCAGCAAAGATCACAGGGAATAAACCCTCTAATCTCGCTGAAATACAAGCTTCCAAATGTAGCAATCATCGATACAAGCCAGGCTGCAAAAAGCAGTACACTACTAAAATTATTTGTTTTCATGATTAATTTCCCTCTAGTTCCTGATCAATCAGCGATTTGATTGCCTCATAGTCAAAAGGATCGTCAAGCATTGTTCCGTTCACCATAATGCTTGGTGTAAACTGCACGGCAAATTCATCTACAAGTTCAGCATCCAGATCAACTTCATCCTGCATCGTTCTCTCAGTTAACTCATTTTCAAGCTCATCTAAATCCACTTCAGTCGTTTGACCTGCGACTTCCAGAAGCTTATCAATGGTGATCCACTCAGCGTCATGATCTTCTACTGGTTGCTCTTCATAAAGCTTTTTCTGAAAATCCCAGTAAGAATCAGGGTCCAGCTTATACACGGATTCTGCTGCGAGTGCCGCAAGTTCTGACTCTTTGCCATGAAATAATACATTAATGTATGAAAAAGAAATTTTATCAGTTTCTACGTAATCACTGATTAACTGTGGATAGACCATTTCTCCCCATGCTTTACAAGAAGGACATTTAAAATCTCCGAATTCCACTACCTGCACTGCAGATTCAGTATTCCCCATAGTCGGCTGTCCTTCAATTGGAGGATATCCTTCGCTCTTGGTGTTTCCCGCCTGATCATTTTGATTTAAAAGCACAATTGTTGTAACAACAGCAAATAGCAAGAGTGCAACAATCATCGCTATTCTAAATGGTTTGTTTTTCATTTTCATATTCTCCTAACTAAATGATAGATTTAACATCAGTCCAACGTATAGCGCACAAATAAACGCCAGTCCAAAAAAGATGGACACTAGAACGGGCAGCTTTTTATAATAGCTTGCAAAGATCATCAAAATAAAAAATCCGGCCATAGATAAAACAAGGATACCTGTGAATGAAACATCTATGATTGCCTGAATCGGTGTACTTATATTTTCGTTTAACAGTGACTCAATCATAGGTGCAGGTCCTTCTGACAGAAGCGTTACATCAACGTCATGCGGTGGAGCTAATGTACCAAGCACACTCGTTAAACTGAAAACAATCAGAATAAATAACCCCTCTGCTCTCAGCCATGATTTTGGATCAAATTCAGACTGTGCTGATTTCTTCACCAGCCATCCATTAATACATGCAAAAACAATCAGCGGTATGATGCTAATGTGTTTTAATAAAAGCGTTTGACCATAAGAAAGCCCCCAGGCATTTATATAATCCTGACCATCTACTAAATAAGATGTAATGAAGATACCTGCCCCAAAAATAATTAAAAGCGAGATGATGGAATAAGGTGTAAACCACTTTAGAAATTGAGTCCAGTTTTTAAGATTCCCAGAGAAAAATGACACATGAATCAGAATGCCTGACCATACCATAACTAATAAAAAATGAGTGGTATGTGAAATAAAACCTGGCCAAAAATCCAGTGATGCTACATGACTTGCATAGCCCACCCCGCACACCATACCAAGCAACAGGATAGCCTGTAAGTGTTTTGAAGCATTAGCATGGAGCGCCATCCATAAAAACGTTGCAAATATACTAATGAAAATCCATGCTTTTCCTACCTGGAAATCTGTAAAGACAGATATTGTTGTCTGTATGAATCCTACACTATCTGAAAAATATAACACTACCTGAATAATAGAGCCCATTGAAAATAAAATAATGCCGAGTGTTGCTAATAACAAAGCCGGTTGAGGTACAGCAAAAGACGGCTTTTTAGATTCGGGAACATAACGCAGCGCTACATACCCACATAAAAACGCAAACAATAAATAGGTAATCGTTTCAGCGATTGGTATCAGGATCTCTATCATTTCTTTTTAGTCCTAAATAATAACCAAATCCCCGCTATAGTAATAAGAGCAAATAGTGCTGTTAAAATAATAGGAACCACACTCTCAGGCTCATCTTCCTCAACTTCAGTGGATTCAATATTTTGATTCTCTGTACGCTCTTTATCAGTATTTTCTTTTGCTTCAATACTAAATGAGATTTCCCCTTCAATAGGATGTCCGTCTTCACCAATAATCGACCAGTCAACAACGTATGTCCCATTTGCTAATTCTTCAGGAATATCTCCTATAAGTTGATTTTGGTCAGTACGGAGAACATCCATTTCTACAAGCTCATCATTTCTATATAACCTCATGGTACTTAATTCTTCCACTTCTGTTTCAAACTGCAAAACAATCTCCTCGACAGGCTGCGTTAATACCTGACCGTCCTCTGGTGTAGAAGAAGAAAGATATGTATGCGCGATCCCATTGAATGGAAAAGTAAAAAATAAAAACAAACTAAATGTAAAAACTATTTTTTTCATATTATCACCTATCAGAATCATTTACTGGTCTTCAGCTGGCTGTATCATTTGCATATACTTCTTTATATCTTCTTCTGTCATTTCACCCGTGATCACTTTTATGATTTCACCCTCCGGATTGATCAAAAGTGTTGTAGGCAATGGACCTATTGTGTAAGCATTTTGAACATCTTTCTTTTGATCAATGACTACAGGGAAACTCATGCTATATTCATCTACAAAATTTTGAACTTGAAAATCTGACTCACCTACATTAACTGCAATGGTTTGTACACCCTTGTCTTTAAAATCATTATATTGATTTTCAATATAAGGCATTTCTTTTTCACATGGTTTACACCAGGTACCCCAGAAATTTAAAAATACCCCTTGTCCTTTGTAATCGGAAAGCTGATGAGTATTACCGTCCAAGTCAGTTAATACAAAGTCAGGTGCAGCATCCCCTGCTTTTATGAGTGATCGACTATCTCCTGTAACAGAGGAATAAATAGAGTAGCCAGCCGCCCCTAAAAATAAACTCAGAAGACATACACGTAAAATCAATCTTTTTGTTTTTTTATTCTTTTTCATGTTGATTCACTCCAGACAAAATTTAAAATCCCGTGAACCCTCCAAATAAACCAGTTAAAAACGAAATAATCTTGGTCAGCATATCAAAATATAAAAGGATACCCATAAAAATCATTAATACTCCGCCTGCTTTCATAAACAGATTGCTGTTTCTTTGGAGGAATGACATTTTCCCAATAAATAAAGAAAGTATTAAAAATGGAATAGCAAAGCCTAACACATAAAAAAGCATATAGGATAAACCTTTACCCGGGTCAGTTATTCCCATGGCCATAACCGCAGCTAATATAGGGCCTGAACAGGGGGTCCATCCTGCAGCAAATGCAATACCGATTAAGACACTTCCCAGATAACCCGAAGGTCTCTTTCTAAATTGAACTTTCTTTTCTTTCATCAAAAAATCAAACTTTAACATTCCTGCCAGTACACAGCCGAAGAACACTAAAATGATAGCGCCGAGCTGACGCAGTAAATCCTGGTATAAGAAAAAGAACGATCCAATGAGTGAGGTGGATAATCCAAGTGCCAGAAAAATAAACGAAAAGCCCAATAAAAATAATAGCGTATGAATGACTGCGCTTTTGCTAACCAAATGCTTATTATGTTTTAAATCACTAACAGACATTCCTGTAATGTATGAAAGGAATGCAGGATATAAAGGCAAAGAACACGGAGACACAAATGATAACAGTCCTGCCCCAAATGCCAGAAAATAATTTATTTCAACCACTTCTATACCAACTCCGTAACAATTCCACCATTAGCTTTTAACCACTTCTTCCGCTAAACGATTATTTATTTCCTGCTGATGTTCAAATGCAATCTTAATTAAATCTTTCACATGATCATCATCCAGGGAGTAATAGACCTGCTTTCCCTCCTTCCGATATTTCGTCAGCCCCATTTTTCGTAGCAGACGTAAATGATGGGAGGTTGTCGCTGTTGAAGCATCAATAATTGCTGCGATATCACATACACATAACTCTTCTTCCAAGGCCAGTATATAGGCAATTTTTATCCGTGTATCATCAGCAAGGGCCTTAAAGATTTTTGCAACATCAAGTGTGTTGTGAGTAAATAATGTTTCTTTAATTCTGCTTACCTTCTCTTCATGTACACACGATATCTGACAAACATCTTGTTTAGACATGACATTACCCCTTTATTCAAATATTTGTTTGACTAAAAGTATATAGATATGTATTTTTATAATCAAACATTCTTTTGACTGTTCATTAAACGTTCAATTCTGGTGACGAGGAAAGAAAATACATATTTTTCAAAAGGTTTTTTTTTGCATAAAAATTCCGGATGAGGAGTGAAGAAGTTTGAAGTATGACGCAGTAATTATCGGGGGCGGACAAGCCGGACTCGCAATGGGGTATTACTTGAAAGAAAGAAATGTTTCTTTTTTAATCGTGGATGCATCATCTGAGATCGGTGAGACATGGAAAAAACGGTATGATTCTTTACGTCTATTTACACCTGATTATCTCAGCTCGCTCCCCGGGTTACGGCTTGAGGCAAATTCTTATCCGACTAAAGACGAGATTGCTAACTATTTAAAGTTATACGCAAAGACATTCACGCTTCCGGTTCAACTCAATACTAAAGTGACAAAACTTTTTTTAAACAATGACGTTTTTATGGTGGAAACCAGTAAGGGATCAATCCAGGCTGACAATGTAATCGTGGCAACAGGACCTTTTCAAGTGCCAAACATTCCCCGTTTCTCAAAAAACTTATCTGAGGAAGTATTACAACTCCATTCATCAGAATATAAAAATCCGGATCAAATACGAAAGGGTTCTGTTGTAGTTGTAGGTGGCGGAAACTCCGGCTCACAAATTGCTGTTGAACTCGTTGAAAATCACAAGGTTTATTTATCAATCGGTCACAAAATGAGATTCTTGCCCCAGGAAGTTGGTCATAAAAGCATCTTTTGGTATTTAGATAGATTAGGCGTATACAAAGCAAGGCATGATTCACCTTTAGGAAAAATTTTAAAAAATAAACCTGATCCTATTTTTGGATTTGAGTTAAAAAAGTTAATTAAAGAAGGAACAATAACATTAGTTCCCAGAGCCCATTCCTCCAAAAATAATACGATTTTATTCCAGGATCACTCACAAATAAAAATAGATAATATTATTTGGGCAACTGGGTATAAACCTGACTACGGCTGGATTAAGTTCAGTGAAGTAATTGATAGTAAAGGTTCCCCAATTCATAACAGAGGGATCACTTCTATAAAAGGCTTATATTTCCTCGGTCTTCCCTGGCAACACAACAGATCATCTGCTTTGATTCAGGGAGTTGGTGATGATGCCAGGCATATAAGTAGTCACCTTAACAAATAAAAAACGAGGATTTTGCATAACAACATTCAAATAATCATTTGAATATTGTGTTGACATCTTTAACGCATCGGGCATACACTATAATCAAACGATCATTTGAATGAGATGAATATGGTTATATCAAAAAATCAGGCAATAAAGGAAGAGCTTCTGGCCTGTACGATATTACGATGATTATTGGCTTTTCAACAGCAATCGCCTTTAACCACCTGAAGCTGACCTGAAATATGAAGCCTGAGAATTACGGAAAAGAACAAAATCTTGAATCAATTGCGTTAATTTTTGCGAAAGAAGAATGGGAGTGGTCAAAGTGCAAAAAACTGAACATAAAGCAAAAGAAACACCATCATCTTGTTGCTCAACTGATGCAACCGGACAGGAAACTGAGGTCAATTCCTCCTGCTGTTCCAGCAGCTTAGAAAGCGTTCAATCAAAAGAAACTAATGAAAAATTCGCAAACGCTACGAAAACTTTTAGAGTAACCGGAATGGATTGTCCTTCATGTGCGGTAACACTTGAGAAAGGTCTTTCAAACAGAAATGGTGTTGAATCCGTTAAGGTCAATTATGCTGCCGGTAAAATGACTGTGAGTGCTGTAAATTCAGGTATTTTTGAAACGATCCCTGGATATGTGAAAAAGTTCGGTTTTGAAGCTGAAGCAGAACATACTGCAAAAAAACCTGATGTATATGAAATTGCCGGAATGGACTGTGGCTCCTGTGCTGCAACGATTGAAAAGCACCTAGGCGGCAACTCAGATGTGCAAAGCGTGCGCGTCAATTTCTCAACCGGTAAAATGCATATTTCTCACACCCTTACTAGTGAACAAATTGTTAAAGAAGTGCAAAAATCAGGTTTTGATGCTAAGCCGGTAACACTTCGCAATCAAAAAAATGAAGATCAACCAGCAATAAAAGCATTCCCTGTGACAACAGTTTCTGGTATTCTGCTGGCACTTGGATTCTTAGGATCTTTCACTGCGGTCCCTGAATGGGTAGTCACTGCTTTTTATGCTGCTGCTATTGTAATTGGCGGATATAAGCCAGCGAGAAGTGCCTTTTACGCAGTAAAAAGCCGATCACTTGATATGAATGTATTGATGGTATCTGCCGCAATTGGTGCAGCTGTGATTGGAGAATGGTTTGAAGGAGCAACAGTTGTGTGGCTCTTTGCACTTGGGAACTCACTTCAGAATCGGTCAATTGAGCGCACAAGAGATTCCATCCGCAGCCTCATTAATCTGACACCATCAGAAGCAATGATTAAAACAGAAAACGGTCAGATGAAGAAAAATGTTGAAGACATTTCTATCAATGAGATTATGATCATTAAGCCTGGTGAAAAGATTCCACTAGATGGCGAAATTATAGCAGGTATATCGAGTCTGAATCAGGCACCGATAACCGGGGAGTCCCTGCCCGTGGACAAAGAGCCTGGTGATAATGTATATGCGGGAACAGTGAATGAAAGTGGTTCTCTGGAAGTTAAGGTTACGAGACTGTCAGAAGACACAACAATCGCCCGAATCATTCATCTGGTAGAAGAAGCACAGGAGAAAAAAGCGCCGACGCAGGCATTTATTGATCGCTTTGCAGCTATCTATACACCAATTGTTTTTATTCTTGCACTACTGGTTATGGTAGTCCCTCCACTCGCAGGATTTGGTACGTGGGGTGAATGGTTTTACAGAGGACTTGCACTATTAGTCGTTGCCTGTCCATGTGCCCTGGTGATTTCAACGCCTGTTGCCATTGTGTCAGCGATTGGTAATGCAGCACGTAACGGGGTACTGATTAAAGGTGGCACCTTCCTCGAAAAAGCCGGTGCAATTAAAGCAATCGCGTTTGATAAAACAGGAACGTTAACAGAAGGAAAACCAAAAGTAACGCAGGTGATTGCTCTGCAGGACGACAGCGACACGCTTGTCAGTATTGCAAAAACAATTGAAGAACATTCAACTCATCCTATTGCGAAGGCTGTTATCAGCTACGCCAATGAAAGAAATATTTCAGCTAAAGATGGCAGTGATTTCACTGCCATTGCCGGAAAAGGTGCCACTGCGGTGATTGATGGCACTGAATATTTTGCAGGTAAACCGAAACTTTTTAATGAAATGGGCATATCAACAGCACACATTAATGAGCGCATTGATGAAATGCAAAATGAAGGGAATACACTTGTCGCGGTCGGTACACGGGATCAGATCCTAGGCTTGATCGCAGTAGCTGACACAGTCCGTGATATTACAGTCAGTTCGATTGAAAAACTGAAGCAGGCAGGCATCAGCGAGATGGTGATGCTGACAGGTGATAATGAGGGTACTGCAAAGAAGATGGCTGCTGAAACTGGCGTGGATCGCTACTTTGCAGAGCTGATGCCTGAAGATAAGGTAACAGCTGTGAAGAAACTGCAGAATGAAGGGAAGCAGGTAGCTATGGTCGGAGACGGCATAAATGATGCGCCTGCACTTGCGACTGCTGACCTCGGTATTGCAATGGGTGGTGCAGGGACAGATACCGCAATGGAAACAGCAGATATTGTGCTCATGGCTGATAACCTGGAAAAATTGCCGCACACAATCCGCCTGAGCAGAAAAGCGCTCACAATCATTAAGCAGAATATCTGGTTTTCAATCATCACAAAGCTTGCAGCACTTGTGCTGATTTTCCCAGGTTTTCTTACACTGTGGATGGCTGTACTGAGTGATACAGGTGCGGCGTTGATTGTGATTTTGAATAGTATGCGCCTGTTAAAGCTAAAATAAAACGAAGCAGATCTCTTTTAGACAGAGATCTGCTTTCAATCATTCCCAAGCATAAGGGTGGATCATTTTGTCTTGAAATGATCAGCAATTAAGCCCGGTAATTAAAACTATTAATCGTGAGCAGGAGAGGATATTCATGGGGCATTCACATCAACATGGCCACAATCATTCGAATTTTGAAGAATCAAGACAAGGCAACAAAAAGGGTTTGCTGATTGCTCTGATCATCACAACGTTCATCATGTTATTAGAGTTTTTTGGCGGATTATTAACAAACAGCCTTGCGTTATTAGCTGACTCAGGGCATATGCTTAGTGATGCAAGCTCACTATTACTCAGTCTTGTTGCCATTTGGTTTGCATCAAGAAAAGCTTCTAAAAATAAAACATATGGTTTTTATCGCTTTGAAATATTAGCCGCACTTTTTAACGGGGTTACTTTATTTATCATCTCAGGTTTCATTTTAAAAGAAGCCTATGAACGTTTTATGGATCCCCCTGCAGTCGCCAGTGGAACAATGATGATTATTGCTATAATTGGTCTAATAGCAAACTTACTAAGTGCGTGGTTTTTAATGCGAAAAGGGGATGTAAAAGATAATGTAAATCTCCGCAGCGCTTATTTACACGTGATTGGAGATGCACTCGGATCCTTAGGGGCAATTGCTGCTGGAATCATCATGCTGGTATCTGGATGGTATCTGGCGGACCCGTTAATTTCAGTCTTTGTTTCATTGTTAATTTTAAAGAGTGCATGGGGCATCATTAAACAATCTGTTCACATCTTAATGGAAGGCGCCCCAAAAACGATTAAAACAGAAGACCTGAAAAGTGATCTCATGAACATTAAAGGTGTACTAAATGTTCACGACCTTCACATATGGACGATTACTTCAGGATTGGACGCACTAAGTTGCCATCTGAAAATTCAAGATGAATATGATGAACAGACCATTTTGAAAGCTACTACAGAACTGATACGAAAGAAGTATCACATTGACCACGCAACAATTCAGTTGGAAAAGTCAGATTTTCACCATAGTGATCTACTAGTATAAACTCAAAATAAAAGATAGGTTATCTTATAAAAGCTTCCAGGACGCAATTTCTTGCACCCTGGAAGCTTTTGTTCTCTACTTTGTACACATCTATGGTTTTTTATACTTTTTCAATCTTGTGCCTCTGCTCTAGCTCCTCTAATTCTTTAGATGACTTCCGTTTCATTATCCAAAATACACCGATTGTTGGGACTGCAGCAAGCAGACATACAATAATATAATTGATTATAACCATCAAACCACTCACTTTACATTTAATTTTAGAATAGACACTTTAAATGACTGTAAATCCTTAAATACCCTCAGATCAAGTAAGATCTGAGGGTGTAACTAACTATTATCTACCAATTAACGTATTTTCTTGGGTTGACTGCATTAGATTTTCCGTTATTCCAAGCGCCTTCATGAAGTTCGAAATGAAGATGCGTTCCAAATGAAAAGCCGGTATTGCCCATGCCGCCAATTTGCTGACCCTTTTCTACATATTGTCCCTGCCCAACTGAAAGGTTGTTCATATGAGCATATACGGTAGAATAAGTTTGGCCATTAATACTATGTGTAAGGATAATCCAATTCCCATAAGAATTACTTGTTTCAGCTGTGGTTACATACCCATCTGCTGCTGCGAGAATAGGTGTCCCGGTTGCGCCGGCAATATCCATACCGTAATGGAATCTTGGTTTGCCATTTAAAACATCATAACCAAATTCAGTTGTAAATCTCCCATTTGCTGGTGCACCCCAATCACCAGAAACCGGTGACGGTGGTGGGCTGGAAACTGAATTCTCAACGGTCTGATTAATTTCACGTTTACTTTCTCTTGAACGTTCTTCTTCAGCTGCCTGTTTTTCTAATTCTGCCTGCTTCTCAAGTTCTTTTTGTCTGGCCAGCTCCTTCTGTCTTTCCTGTTCAGCCATAATATCGGCTTCTATCCCTTCTTCCAGGGAATAAAGCTCAGATTCTTTTTCTTCAAGATCCGTTCTTTCTTCTTCAGCTGCCTGCTGCTCTTGTTCTAATTTTTCAAACAGCTGATTCTTTTCTTCTTTTTTAGAAGAAAGACTGGAAATTAATTGATCGAGCTCATTTTTTTCACTTTTTTGTTCATTCAATCGATTTTCCATTTCTGATTTTTTATCTTTAAGTGCTTCCTGATCCTTCTTTTGCTCTTTCATAATATCTCTGTCGGCACTCATTAATTGGTTAACTGCAGAAAAGCGGTCTATAAAATCCCCGAAATCCTCCGCACCCATGAGTACTTCAACATAGTCTACTGACCCCCCAGTTAATTGAATCGCTCTGGCACGCTCCTCAAGAAGGCTTGTTCTTTCTTCTATTTTAGTCATTAATTCTTCTATATCGTTTTGTAACCCATTGATCTCCTGCTTTAATTTCTCTAAATTCTTATTTACAACTTCAACTTTATTTTGAGTATCTGCAATTTCATTATCAAGCTCATTAATTTGTGTAAGCATTTCTTCCTGTTTCTTAATCAACTTGTCAATTTCATTATTTTTAAGAGAGATGTCATCTTGAATTAACTCTCGCTCTCCCTGTATTTCCTGTTTCTTTTCTTCTAAACTATCAATACTTTCTGATAGAGCTGTATCACTAAAATTAAACAGACTGCTTCCTGTAAACCCTGCAAATAAAACCAAACTCCCCAAGACTTTACCTATAAATTTCATCAATTAATTTCTCACTTTCTTAGTTATGTATTCTTCTAATGCAGAAGTATCTTTTTCTTAACCTAGAATAATCATAACATTTACCAACTGATCTACTAGTTTCATTACTATTACTTTATCATTACGCTGATATAACAAAAGTGTGCAGTTTCTAAGCATGACCTTATAAAAAGCGCGTTCCTTCTTGGTTTTTATATTTTTCATCAATTAATAATTGAACTTTGTGTGAAACACTAATGAAGCATATTTTCTAAAGTCAAATGGGAATAGAAATTAAATTTGTAGGTAAAAGACAAAAGAAGTATGATGCTATTCTTCAGGTATGTAAGATATTGATCAATAATTAAGTTTATTAAATAAAGTATTCGCCATGTGTCTCCACGCAAAAAACCCTTACCAAACCCCCACCCCCTCCAAACCCTTACCACACCTGCCCTCAACCCACTTTTGCACACAAATCTGATGTAATGAAGTTTTACAGAAAAACCGCTGATTTCTAACGAAATGGATGAAAAAATGTCCGAGAAAAGATGCCGAAAATGTAATGAAGTTTTACCAAGAAATCAGGGTGAAGGATTGGATAAGGATTAGGGTTAAGAGAGATCTTTTCGTGGAGGAGCGGGACATTTTCAGGGAGAAGAGAAGCTGGCTTTTGCTCATGCTTTTTCTCTCTCTTTTTCTTCATGCTTGTTGATACGGCGGGCTTTCTCCTGCTTTCTCCTCTCTTTTTTCCTCCTGTTTTTTCTCACCTGCTGTTCATTTGTAGACGCAAAAAAAAAGACCGAACAGCGTACCAGATGGTACGTGTTCAGTCCTCTTTTTTCATGCTATTTCATGCCCTGTTTCCCTCGTTTTTTCCTCACGTTCTGTAAAACTTTATTACCTTTGGTAAGAGTTTTTTGCGTGAGGACAGCAACTTTTTTACAAACGCCGCGACTTTACTTTAAACATCGTATCTTTTTTATAAACATCGCAACTTTATTTCAAAGCTACAACTAGCTCATCAGGATTTTTATAATTATTCTACAGTAACACTCTTCGCAAGGTTACGTGGCTTATCAACATCACAATCTCTATGAAGTGCTGCATAGTAAGCAATCAGCTGTGTCGGTACAACTGATACCAGTGGTGCAAGCAGTTCGTGTACGTGTGGGATCACGTAGCTGTCGCCTTGTTCTTCAAGGCCTTTCATTGAGATTATGCATGGGTTGGCGCCGCGGGCTGCTACTTCTTTGACGTTACCGCGGATGCTCAGGTTGACGTTTTCCTGTGTTGCCAGGGCAACGACTGGTGTGCCGTCTTCGATTAGTGCGATTGTTCCGTGCTTCAGCTCGCCGCCTGCGAAACCTTCAGCCTGGATGTAAGAGATTTCTTTCAGCTTTAGCGCAGCTTCCTGAACGACATGGTAATCCATTGAGCGTCCGATGAAGAATGCGTTGCGCGTTGTGCTTAGGAAGTCACGTGCGATTTGCTCGAATGCTTCTTTGTCGTCTGTCAGTGTCTGGATTGCGTTAGCAACGATACCCATTTCCTGAACAAGGTCGAACTTCATTTCGAAGCCTTTTGCTTTTCCAGCTGCTTCTGCAAGGATTGCAAGGACTGCGATTTGTGCAGTGTAAGCTTTTGTTGAAGCTACCGCGATCTCTGGTCCTGCGTGCAGCAGAAGTGTGTGGTTTGCTTCACGTGAAAGTGTTGAGCCTGCTACGTTTGTCAGTGTCAGTGCAGGGTGTCCCAGTTCTTTTACGTGTACAAGTACGGCACGGCTGTCTGCTGTTTCACCACTTTGAGAAATAAAGATAAATAATGGCTTTTCAGATAGTAACGGTGTGTTGTATACGAACTCACTCGCTACGTGTACTTCTGTTGGGATTTTCGCTGTTTTTTCAAGGTACTCTTTCCCTACAAGTCCTGCATGGTAGCTTGTTCCGCAAGCAATGATATAGATGCGGTCAGCTGCGTTTACAGCGTCAAGCGTATCTTTCGCAATTGAAAGCTCGCCTTCTTCATTCTGGTAAGCCTGAATGATTTTACGCATTACTGCAGGCTGCTCGTCGATTTCTTTTAGCATATAGTGAGGGTACGTACCCTTTTCGATGTCGCTTGCATCGATTTCTGCTTTGTAAGAATCACGCGCAACAGTTTCGCCATCAAGCGTTTTAATTGTTGTGCTTTCTTTCGTTACGATAACCATTTCTTTGTCCATCAGTTCAACATACTCATCAGTTACCTGAAGCATAGCCATTGCATCAGATGCAACAACGTTGAAGTCTTCACCAAGACCAACTAGTAGCGGGCTCTTGTTTTTCGCAACAAAGATTGTGTCTTCGTCCTGGTTATCTAAAAGCGCGATTGCATATGAACCTTTCAGTTCTGTTAGTGCTTTTGCAAATGCTGCTTCTGTTTCAAGGCCTTCTTTTACAAACTTTTCGATCAGCTGAACGATGATTTCTGTATCTGTTTCTGATACAAGCTCAACGTCTGCAAGGTGCTCACGCTTCAGCTGTGCATAGTTCTCGATTACACCGTTGTGTACAAGCGTAAAACGGCTTGTTGTACTCTGGTGAGGGTGTGCGTTCACCTGGCTTGGTTCACCGTGTGTTGCCCAGCGCGTATGGCCGATTCCGATGTTAGCGCTCACGCTGTCGTCCACGATTGCACGAAGGTCTGCGATGCGTCCTTTTTCTTTGAATACAGATACGCCGTCGTCATTTTTTACTGCGATTCCAGCAGAGTCATAACCGCGGTATTCAAGCTTCTCAAGACCTTTCAGCAAAATTTCCTTCGTATCGTTTGATCCAATATATCCTACAATTCCACACATAATTAGTATCCTCCTGTGATGATAAGGAGGGCATGACCGTATAAGAGGACGGACGTGCCCCCTTTATCTCTCTATTAGTTTTTTGCCCTGTTAAAGTTAACTGGTGATTTCCGCTTCAGGCGAACGCTTTCCGAGCGGTGGTCGCTGAGCCTCCTCACCTTCGGTTGCGGGGTCTCAGCTGTCCCACTAATCGCTCCGGAGTCGTCGCCTTCCGCTCCAATCACTCAGCTGTGCAATCTCAAAGATTGTCTTTCTATACTTCAACATCGCTAATCTAGTTTTTTAGGGTGCTGCAGTCCTGTTTTCTTTGTCCACTGAGTCGCCTCTGTGATTTCAAAAAACAGGTTTTCGGCTGTGCAGTCATCAGCCGGAAGGCATCCGCCGAACACTCGATGCTCCTTCTCCTCGTCAACTGCCGCTACGCTGGGCAGTCCTGGCGCTTTTTGTATCGTATTGTGTACCTCACAGCCCTCTCTTTCTATTTTGAATAAAAGTGCGACTTTTCCTGTATACCCTATTTTGGGAAAAATACACTTACCTTATCATACGTCATGAACGAAATTTACGTCAATCTAATTTTTTGTGACGCACGAGAAGTAGTATACCATGTTGGTTTGTTACGTGGGTTACAAATGCTTTTCAGTTTCGCTTGTGTCCTTCTTTTTGAAACTTTTTCCTGCTATTATGCGTAAGGACATATAGCACGAAATAAGAAGGTGAAATGATGTTGAATAAATTAGTGATTATAGCAGGCTTCCTATGGCTTTTTGCTATAGCTGACGCAGCTGCGTATACAGTTGAGGAAGCGAAAGTCCGTGCCTGGATCCAACCAAATGGCGATGTCACGGTCAATGAGGTGTTCCATTATTCATTTACTGAATATGAAGAGGAAGTAGGACGGACGCTTTATCGTGAAGGGCACAGTGGTGTGGATGATTTTGAAGCCTACGCTATTACCGGATCAAATGATGAACCCGGTTTTATCCAGAGTGCCGACCTTACGATGCTTGATTATGAGTACGGTGATGAGACAGTATGGACGACTGTAGATGGAGAGTACGAAACGATTAAAGTGTTTTATACATATACGCTTGAAGATGCAGTCAGGGTCTACGAGGAATACACTGATGCCTACCTGCCATTTTTCAGTGACGGGTCGCATCATGATGAGGATATGAATGAGCTTTATATTGACGTGATTTTCCCGGGACCTGTTCCCCCGGATCAGACGGAAGTCTTTTTCCCGGACCGGAATGGGGAGATCACGCACCAGGACGAGTCAGGTGTCCGGTTTTACACACCTTCCTCACCGATGTTCACGAACTCTGAAGTAAGGATTCTATTCCCATCAGATGTGATGACGGAGGCGAACCCTGTGCCGGCGCCTATGTCACTTAATGAAGCCGTGCAGGACCAGGAAGCCATTTATGCGGAAGCAGATAAGAACTTCGAACAGCAATCTGCTATCGGTTCTGCAGTGAAGTGGTTTAATATCTTTCTGATCATCGCCATTATCCTGTCAGTCATCTTAATGTTTATCATGAGAAAACGAGCTTCCGGACATGCGGAAAATGTCATGAATTTCACACCACTGGCTGTTCTCTTTGGACAAAATGAGAAGCCCAAGCAGTCTGAAAGCCTCCTTGCAGCACTCTATACGCTGAAGGAAAAAGGTGCATTAACGACTGGGATGAATAGTGATCATCTGACATTCCAAAAGAGCGGACAATCTGTACCCCTGACAAAGAGTGAACAGTTTCTATTAGATACTCTGTTCAAAACTCATGATGAAGTGACGTTAAATGAGTCTCTATTGCAGGAGTTTTCGTCACAGCATTATGCTAAGTGGGAAAAGCTTGCGAAAAAAGAGTTCAATGCACAATTCGGGCCAAACAAAAGGCCGCTCCTCCTGCTTAGAATTCTGATGGGGCTGATGTTCGTGCTGCTTGTGATTAACCACCTGCTCGAGAACAGTCACCCGGCCGCCATTTTCATATTCGTCTTCGTACCCGGTATTCTGTTCGCACTGACATTTAAGTTCACGCTGAACAAATGGCTCTGGATGATCGCCATCTTCCTGAATATCTTTACAGGCATTGCGCTGACCGATATTGGACTCAATCTGACCTTTTTAACGTACGGACTTACACTTGCCGTACTGGTCTTTTTAGTCAAACCACTATCGTTTAACTATAAAAAACCGCAGCTTGAGGATAGCATCTTATCATTCAAATACATGCTCACTACAGATGACTCATTCTCAATTACAAAAGATGCCATTGACCCATGGATGATCCGTGCAATCCAAATGCCTGTCCACGGCGTTGATCTGAAAGATTATATCCATCAGGACCACCAGCCGCTCAAAGCAGTGCCACTGACGTATTTAGTGGCAAAAGGTGTTCATCCTTATGAGATGATGGGTGAAAAATCAGTCTAATTTTAGAGAGAAGGCGTGCGCTTTAGGAGCGTATGCCTTTCTTAGTGTGGTCGGGTGCAACGGCTGCGCTGATGGGCATGGGCTTTTCATTCATTTCAGGAATTTTACCATCAATTTGAAAAATAATTGCTTCAATTTGAGAATGATTGCTTCAATATTGATTTCGATTCTCTCAGGTCGGATTCCAACGGGGTTATTTCTATCATAAAGTCCAGTATTCCCTTCAAACGCTGAAAGTTTCCCTTCATTTACGAGCACAATTCCTTCACCGTCCCGCCACTCACTCCCATTCACCGCCACGCCTAGACCCATACAAAAAGGAGAAACACAACTGCACAATCACAGTGTATTTCTCCTTTTTCATACATCTATATTAAGCTTTAACGCCCATTTCATTCTCAACCACTTCAGCAATGCGGTTTACATACTCTTCGCAAAGCTCTTTCGTCGGTGCTTCAGCCATCACACGCACAAGCGGCTCAGTACCTGATGGACGTACGAGAATACGGCCGTTGCCATCCATCTCTTTTTCCACCTGTTCAATGATCGCTTTGACTTCAGCATTATCCGTTACACCGTGCTTATCGCTAACGCGGATATTCACAAGCTTCTGCGGGAAGATCTCCATTTCAGCAGCAAGCTCAGAAAGCTTCTTGCCTGTCAGCTTCATGATATTGACAAGCTGAAGACCTGTTAACAGTCCGTCACCAGTTGTGTTGTAGTCAAGGAAGATAATGTGTCCTGACTGCTCACCACCAAGTGTGTAGCTGCCTTTTTTCATTTCTTCAACAACATAACGGTCACCAACAGCTGTCTGAATGCTCAGGATTCCTGCTTCTTCAAGCCCTTTATGGAAACCAAGGTTACTCATGACAGTTGATACGACTGTATTTTGCTTCAGACGAGATTCGCTCTTCAGGTGCTTTGCGCAGATGAACATAATCTGGTCACCATCTACAACCTGTCCGTTTTCATCAACTGCGATGATCCGGTCGCCGTCTCCGTCAAATGCAAGACCAACGTCTGCACCTTTTTCTTTTACAAAGTCAGCAAGTGTTTCAGGGTGAGTTGACCCTACACCTTCATTGATATTCAGTCCGTTTGGTGATGCGCCCATTGTTGAAAGGTCTGCATCAAGGTCTGCAAACAGGTGTGTCGCAAGTGCTGATGTTGCACCGTGTGCACAATCAAGCGCTACGTGAATACCGCTGAAATCTTCGTCAGCTGACTGCTTCAGATACTGAAGGTACTTCTGTCCGCCTTCAAAGTAATCTGTTACAACGCCAAGGTCGCCGCCTGTTGGACGTGGTGTTGTATCTGTTTCCGCATCAATTAGTGCTTCAATTTCAGCTTCCTGCTCATCTGTCAGCTTAAAGCCGTCAGGACCGAAGAACTTGATTCCATTATCAGGCACCGGGTTATGTGAAGCTGAGATCATCACGCCAGCCTGTGCACCCATTGCTTTTGTCAGGAATGCTACACCTGGTGTAGAAATAACGCCAAGACGCATGACTTCCGCACCGATTGATAGAAGACCAGCGACAAGCGCGCCTTCTAACATATGACCTGAAATTCTTGTATCACGTCCAATTAAAACCTTTGGGCGTGTTGTTTCTTTTGTCAGCACGTAGCCTCCGAAGCGCCCAAGCTTAAATGCCATTTCCGGCGTAAGCTCAGCGTTTGCTACTCCGCGGACCCCGTCTGTTCCAAAATATTTACCCATGATAAACATCGCTCCTTCTTATAAACGGCCCCTCCCAGGGCTTATGCAGTCGCCAGTGAAAATGAAATACTGGACTGCGATAAAATATATGTCACATTGGAAGGTCCTTCGATCTGGACTTCCATTTCATGTTCGCCTTCTTCTAACCCTTCCGCATCTACAAACAGTGAGACGTCGTCTTCTGACAACTCTTCAAGCGTTTCCGGTTCTCCGGTTACGCGTAAGTTAAGCTCCCCGCTGGCTGGACTCAAAAAAGTCGCCTGCAGTTCATCGCCTATATTGCGCATTTCAACAGGAAGAGCCGACAATGTCAGCTCCTCTGTTGATTCATTATTATTATCTGAGGCAGTATCATTCTCCTCAGCAGGTTCTTCCTCTTCTTCAGGTGCAGGTGTTTCTGCTGTCTCCTCTGATGTATCAGCCGCCGCTCCCTCATCTGAATCTGATTCAGTTAGTGAGATCACACCTGCGACTGTTTCACTGGATAAGCTTGTCACACCTTCTGGAACCGGAATCGGTACTTCCATACGTGAACCATCATTTGAAACACCCGAAAGATCAAATGGTACTTCAATTTCACTAATATTGTCAATCGTGTCTGTTGGCCCATAAATGGTCACCGTGTCACTTGCCAGCTCAATTGACTCAAGTTCAAAGCCTTCTGCAGGCGTACCGGACGCTGCCGGCACAAGCGCTACTTCTTTGCTCGGCTGCGTAACGCTGACAGACAGATCCACCGTTTGTGGTTCAACCGTTACAGGCAGCTTGTCCAGATTGGCATTAAGCACCTGAACGGTCGATTCGATGGTCTGTTCATCTTCGACCTGACCTTCTATATCCACTGAGGCTCTGACGTAGCGGATGGACTCAATAACGTTTCTTGCTCCGGTTACCTGAACCGTTGCAGGATCTGATTCAATCCCCTCAAGCTCAAAGCCTTCAGGAATAATTGACTGGTTGAATTCAGCATCTACAGCGAATTCTTCTGTCACCCGCTCATCAATTGTGACAGTAGCAACCGCAGGAGAAATCGTTACAGTCAGCTGTGATGAAAAACCTTCAGGCTGCAGTTCAACTTCATGTGTACCAAGCTCAAGATCTGCAAGGTTAATAAACACACGGAAATCCCTCACCGCATTGGTTCTGGTGACAAACTGAGTAGGCCCCTGGATGGTAACGTCAACCGTATTCGGCACACCCGTTACAACGAGTTCTTCTTCGTTATAGATCGTATCAACCGGAACGCTTTCAATCACTTCCACATCGTTTTGAGAGCTTGCAGAAGTGTTTGTTCCTTCTTCTTCAGTATTGACCGTGATAAACATCAGTACAGCCACCAGCAACGCAAATCCTCTCAGGAACCAGCGGCTTTCAAGGAATTTATCCATTATTCTTTTTCCCCCTCCAGTTCCATCGTGCTGAAGAGTCTGCTGATTCTTTTTCACCGAACCATTCACGGCGGATGATCTTGCTGAATTCATCCAGCTCCAGGTCACGCTGTAGCTCACCATTGGTTGTAACGGAAATCGCACCTGTCTCTTCTGAAACCACGACTGTAATACTGTCGGTTACTTCACTGACACCAAGGGCTGCCCGGTGACGTGTACCAAGTTCTTTAGAAATAAACGGACTTTCAGATAGCGGCAGATAACATGCCGCCGCTGCAATACGGTTTTTCTGGATAATCACCGCACCATCGTGAAGCGGTGTATTAGGAATGAATAAATTAATTAACAGTTCGGAAGTAAGGTTCGAATCCATTGGGATCCCAGTTTCAATATAGTCTCCCATACCCGTCTCACGTTCAAATGTGATTAAGGCACCGATTCTCCGCTTCGCCATATAGCTCACTGATTTGGTTACAGCTTCTACTAAGCGGTTACGTTCCTCTTCTTCCTGGAGGTTACCTCTGGCAAATAATTTACCCCGTCCAAGCTGCTCAAGTGCACGCCGCAGCTCAGGCTGGAAGATAATCATAATCCCGAGAACCCCCCAGAGCATCACCTGCTCCATGATCCACGCCAGCGTATTAAATCCAAGTAACTCACTGAAGACGCGGACGACAACAATAACAAATATTCCTTTTAACAGCTGTACAGCTTTTGTCCCTCTGATCACCGTGATCAGCTTATATAAAACAAACCACACGAGGAGTATGTCAATTGCATGAACAGCAAGGTCTAACACCGTTAAATCTGAAAACTGGTCGGCAAACGGCATGTGACTTCCTCCAATTATCTATTTAAAAAATCTCTCTATAACCCAACAAATTTAAACCATCTTATTATAACACAACCCCGCTGCCGAAGTCTTACATTGTTCAGTTGAAACATAAAATTAAAAGTTGTTACAGTGCGTACAAATAAGGCAGGATTTCATCATTATTTAACACTGCACACGCCCGTCCATTTTCCTTCGCCTGATATAGCCTTGCGTCAGCCAGCGCTATGACTGCTTCCGTACCCGCTCCTTCATCGCTGACAGCATGTCCAAAACTCAGGCTCAATCGCCAGTCCTTCTGTCTGACATCCGCACGTTCAAGCTCATTTCTCAACTCATATAAAAAGTCTTCGACATAAAAATCTTTCCCGGGAAATAAAAAGACAAATTCCTCTCCTCCATAGCGAAAAGCCGTACCATTATGTGCACTCGTCACCCTCTTTAAAATCGGACCGATCACAGAAAGCACCTGGTCACCGAACAAGTGGCCATAATGATCATTCGCTATCTTGAAGAAATCAATGTCACCAATCAGCAAATGAAATGGCTCACCCTTTTGCTCCACTGCCTTCATCTGCTCTTTAAAATAACGAACATTATATAAGCCGGTTAGATGATCCATTTTCAGCTCGTTCCCAAGGGTCGCTGCCTGAGAAAAATATCTGCGCTCTCTCAACACTAAGACTGCGCTGAATGTTGTCATTACGATTAATACAAAGGTCTGCACTGCACCTGTTACGACTGCTTCAGCTGTGTAGCCGACAGAATAAAATGGCGCTGACCACAATCCGACGATCAGTGCAGCAGTCATCCAGATCGCACCCCGCTCCTTCCAGTGCACCATCGCATGCATTAAAATCACATACATGATCGGTAAGAAGTCACTTTCAATGCCACCTGTGATCGCAATCAGCCAGACATACGCCCCGTAGTCTATCCAGACACTCGTTCTGATCAGAAGTGGAAAATTAATTTCTCTCTTTGTACTAATATAAAGCTGCCACTGAGAGATGACTGTAAATATGAAAAAGATCGTAACGAGTAGAATAAAAGAATTTCCATTGTAACCGATTTTTTCATTAAGAAAAGGAATCAGATAGGTAACCAGTATGCCGATTAGAAAAATCCACCTCAGATAAGAAAAAATCTGTTCTGTTTTAACATCCTTCAAATTCTCCACACCCTCCTCTTACTGTATATTATTATCTATAAAGTGATTATTTTTACCTATTTTACTTCATTATGTAGTTTTTAATATACGAAAGCAACCCTAATAGTATCATATAAGAATTCTCGAAATAATAATAGAATTTTCTGTCATTATTTTAGCAGATCTTTCTATTTTCCTATAAAAAATGCACCGGCTGTTTCTGCCGGCGCATTGCGTTTTATTCTTCAGTATTTTCCTGTCCAAAGCTGCCAAGTTCTTTAGCAGCTGACTTCATTGAGTACCATAACCACTCAAATGCCTGATCGATCTCTTCAATTTCACCCGTGACACCACCGGCACCAGCCATGAACTGCTCGCCGTTCACGATCGTCACGTTTCCTTCGACCGTTCCTTCAATGCGGAGGTCGCCATTGCGGACAGTCAGATCGCCCTGAATCGTTTCTCCTTCAGGTACGACAACTGTATTCCCTTCTACTACAACCTGTTCACTCTGTGTAAATGAAAGCTCCTCTGACCCGTTCCAGTTCGTAAACAGACTGCCACCCATCAGTAAAAAGAATACTGCAGCCGCGGCCATCAGCGGGTGACGGTGGAACCAGCGCTCCACACCTGCTCTTTTCTTTTCCTTCGGCAGCTTCGCCATCACATTTTGTGTAAAGTTCGATGGTGCCTGTATATGTGAAGTGCTTTGAACAAGCGCAACTGTCTTTTTCAATTCATGAAAATGAGTTTTGCACGCTTCACAAGACTGAAGGTGCGCCTTCAACTCCTTTTCGTTTTCATGTGAAATCTCTTCATCTAAATAATCATGCATCAACAGCACGATATGTTCAGGACAAGTGTTCACTTTACTCACCCTCTCCTATATTGATCTTAATTGCTTACGGAGCGCTTCTCTTCCTCTGTGAATTCTAGTCTTGACTGTCCCGATTGGCAGCTCAAGAATTTCACTGATCTCTTTTAAAGAAAGCTCCTCTATATATTTTAATACGATAACAGAACGATATTTGTCGGGTAATCTGGATATTTCTTTTTGAATTGATTCCTGTAATTCCATTGACTCGACTTCTTCTTCAGGAAGAGGACCGTCTGTTTCAACCTGAGAGTACATCGTCAGGCCATCTGTTCCGGAGACTTCAGCATCTAAATAATAATCAGGTTTCTTCTTTCTAATCCGGTCGATACACAGGTTTGTCGCAATACGGAACAGCCACGTCGAAAATTTACGATCAATATCAAACGTGTGAATGTTCGTATACGCTCTGATAAATGCCTCCTGTGCAATATCCTCCGCTTCATGACGGTTACCCAGCATTCTGAAGCAGACGTGATATACTCTGTCCTTAAAGAGCTCCACGATCTCACCGAACGCATCCTGATCTCCCTTCCGCACCTGCTGTATTCGTTTTTTCACTATGGATTCCATTTTCTGTACCTCCGCTCCATGCGGCTCTAACCTATTTACGTAAGTAACGCGCAAAAGGTTTCACGCTTTTTTATTTTTATTTTGAGATTTTTTATGTAAAGGTATTTGTCGAATCTGATTATAAACACGCATTTCTATTGTACTATTAATTGTAGTACAGTGTCATCCAGTTATTGCAAAAATGTCAGGGATTTTTTGGAATAGCGGGTGGGGGTATTTTGGGGTGAGGCGTGGGTGGGGCGGTTCGTAGAAAAATGAGTGTTGTTCGGAGAATAGCGTGTGGTGTTCTTAGAAAAGCAGATGTTGTTCTTAGAAAAACACGGCTGGTTCTCAGAAAAAACATCATCGTTCGTAGAAAAGTGTAAATATACCTACTTTCATTTCATCAAAAAACCGTCTGCAGCATTCACCACAGACGGTCCACATGATTATAGAAGCTTCTCACCAAACAATGACCCTACAAGTGCAACAGCAACTGTAGCTGTTTTATTTTTCTCATCCAGAATCGGATTTACTTCAACGAATTCTGCTGACGTCAGGATATCTGCTTCTGCAAGCATCTCCATTGCCAGATGACTCTCACGATAGCTAATACCGCCAATGACTGGTGTTCCGACGCCTGGTGCGTCATTTGGATCGAGCCCATCAAGATCAAGCGACAGGTGCACACCATCTGTACGACCCTTCAGATACTCAATTGACTCTTCTATCACCTTCGTCATTCCCATGCGGTCCACTTCATGCATTGTGTACACACGGATACCTCTTTCCTTGATCAGCACTCTTTCACCTTCATCAAGTGAACGCGCACCGATAATCACAATGTTTTCAGGCTTCACTTTTGGCGTATAGTCGTGGATGTTCACAAGGTCCTCATGACCAATACCCAGACTCACAGCAAGCGGCATCCCGTGGATATTGCCTGATGGTGACGTATCACCTGTATTTAAATCGCCGTGTGCATCATACCAGATCACACCAAGGTTTTCGTAGCTGCTACTGATTCCTGCAAGCGACCCGATGGCAATACTATGGTCTCCCCCTAAAATCAGCGGGAAGTCACCATCTGTTTTGACCTTTTTCACCTGATCAGCAAGCGCTGTGCTTCCTTTTACAACGGCATCCAGATTTCTCAGGTTTGTATCTGCCGTATGTACACGCTCCGGCTGATCAATCTGGATATCACCTAGATCCGTCACTGTATGACCAATTGCCTCTAAACGCTCAAGCAAACCGGCATAACGGATTGCACTTGGTCCCATATCTACTCCACGGCGCATCTGCCCTAAATCCATTGGCACACCGATCACTGAAATGTTCTTTTTCTGCATCTCTTTATACCCCCTGAAATTTGTCTCACCCAGCTATTGTAACGCTTACATTTCAGGTGGTTCAACTGCGCAGTATAATGTATGAATATACATGGGGTGCGACTGGTACGAGGTGCTGTCAAATAATTCAAAAGGAGATAGAGTTAAACTAAGAGATGAGACATATATCGCAAATGCTGATTGAATTAAATGAACTCAGACAGCCGAACGTTGAATTAACCTAAAAGATGGTGGAATTAACTGCAAATATGATAGATAAATCTCAAGTGATGAAGGAATTCACGCACTTCAGCCTCTTCAATGCAAAAAACCCTCCCCGTTCACCACTGAACGAAAAGGGCTTTCCATCTGACTTATTTTACAACCATCACCGGGGCATCAATATGCTTCACTAGTTTATGGCTCACGCTGCCTAGCACCATCGTCTGGAACTTATTACGGCCGCGGCTGCCGACAAATACAAGATCATACTCATTGCTGTTCGCGTAATCAATCAATACTTCTTCAGGATCTCCGTGTTTGATGAGCAGATTCGCTTTAACACCTTTTGACTCCACCAAATCAACACTTTCTTTAAACTTCTTCTCACGCTTATAGCTCGCGGTATCTGAATCACCATAATGAAGTACGTCTGATTTAGAAGTCTCACCATCCACGACATACACAAGATCAATAACAGCTTCCTGATCTTGACCTGCAACTTCAATTGCCTTCAATAAAGCTCTTTTCGCATGCTCTGAACCATCTGTAGCTACTAAAAGTTTTTTCATGTTTACACCTCTCAAATGATAAAGTTCTACACTAATCTTCTTTCCTGCACACAGCAATCCCCATCTGATAATTCATTCCTTCTCGCAAAGGCTCCACCAGTACGCCAGACTGATAATAAAAGTCTTTTTGAGCATATGGATACTTGTCAAACAGGCCCCTGAATTCATCTCTCGTAATCTGATGAACATGGAATGGCTCTGAAGACGGCTTGCCTCTTCCTTCTCCAAAAGGAGTCGATAACACAAGTATGCCGCCCGGTTTCAGCAGCCGGAATAGGTTATCTAAAAATACGTCTTCCTCTGCAATATGCTCGTAGGTCTCAAAAGAAAGAATACAATCAAAAGTACTCAGCTTGTCCGGAAGTAATGGATCAGCCGCGTTATGACATGTATAAGTAATCATTGGATGATGATACCTTCCCCGCGCGTAAGTAAGCACTTCTTCAGAAAAATCCACTGCAACCATTTCGCTGATCTTTCGCTTCGACTGTCTGGCTGCCATTACACTGCCATACCCTGAACCACATGCCAGATCCAGCACCCTTCCTTTCACATAAGGAAAAGCGAACTGATATCTTGCCATGTGCTCAAGCAGCATCATGTTAGAAGGTTTCATCTCATCAGGAATAATTCTCTCGCCAGTATCTTCAAGTTTCAAACGCGATTCACGCCTCTCATCGTAAGCAATCTGTCTCGCAATAGTATAACACTCTGAAGCAAATAAAAAAGCCTTCCAGCAATGTTGTCATCGCTGAAAAGCTTTGTGAGTGAGCCATGAAGGACTCGAACCTTCGACCCTCTGATTAAAAGTCAGATGCTCTACCAACTGAGCTAATGGCTCATAAATGGCTGGGCTAGCTGGATTCGAACCAACGCATGACGGAGTCAAAGTCCGTTGCCTTACCGCTTGGCTATAGCCCATTGCTTAAAAGTAATATACCCTGAAAAAACGAAAAGACACCTCAAAAGCATGTCCTTTTTTAAAAAAATGGTGGAGGGGGGCAGATTCGAACTGCCGAACCCGAAGGAGCGGATTTACAGTCCGCCGCGTTTAGCCACTTCGCTACCCCTCCATATAAAGTTGAAAACTGGTGCCGGCAAGAGGACTTGAACCCCCAACCTACTGATTACAAGTCAGTTGCTCTACCAGTTGAGCTACACCGGCAAAAATGGTGGAGAATGACGGGCTCGAACCGCCGACCCTCTGCTTGTAAGGCAGATGCTCTCCCAGCTGAGCTAATTCTCCATGGGAATAAAGTTTAAATGGTGACCCGTACGGGATTCGAACCCGTGTTACCGCCGTGAAAGGGCGGTGTCTTAACCACTTGACCAACGGGCCTCTGTGGAGCTTCCAACAGGATTTGAACCTGCGACCTCTTCCTTACCATGGAAGTGCTCTACCTGCTGAGCTATGGAAGCAGAAAAATGGCTCCACAGGTAGGACTCGAACCTACGACCGATCGGTTAACAGCCGATTGCTCTACCACTGAGCTACTGTGGAACAATGCCTAGCGACGTCCTACTCTCACAGGGGGAAACCCCCAACTACCATCGGCGCTGAAGAGCTTAACTTCCGTGTTCGGCATGGGAACGGGTGTGACCTCTTCGCTATCATCACTAGACTAATCTGCTTAACTTGGAACAAAATCTATTATACCAAGTTTCCATTGCTGATTTCAACAACAGGTTTGGAGAAAAAACGAAAAAATTCGTTCTCTCAAAACTGGATACGACATCAATGTAAGGTGATTATCCGAGAATCAACCTAGTCCAGTTTCAGCTCCTAGCTTTT